>JAGLKH010000497.1 GCA_023141985.1 Flavobacteriaceae bacterium
ACCAACTTAAAGAAGCGATGAATATAAATGATTATCTCATAAGAAAGGAAGAATTAATTAATGCTCAATTTGCAAAATTAGCCAGTAGAATGCCTAAAGGTTTTGAAGTGCCAAAATGGGATAAAGATTGTGAAGATTGTCCTAAAGGGGTAGAAATATTTAATGAATAAGATAAAGTTATTCATAGTTTTTTTATTCTTTTCTCAAATAGTTTTTTCTCAAACTACAATTAAAGGGTTGGTTATTGATGAAGTAAACCAATCCATTCCTTTTGTTAATGTTTTAATTAAAGCAGATAGTAGTAATGTAATTTTAGCATACACTTACTCTAAAGAAAATGGAGTCTATACCTTAAAGACTAACAAAAGAGGAAAGTTTAATTTAACATTTTCAGCATTAGGTTTTCAAACTCAAACTTTTTTAATTGAGCTATCAAAAGACAGAAATGAAATCATTAAAAATGTTACTTTAAAAGAGGAGGCATTTTCGTTAGACGAGGTAATTATCCAAACAGAAAAGTCAATAACTGTAAAAAAAGACACTATTGTTTTTAAAGCAAATAAATTTTTACAAGGCAATGAAGCCGTTGTAGAAGATCTGCTTAAAAAAATACCTGGCATTAATGTGGATAGTGAAGGTACCATAAAAATAGGTAATAAAGAAATAGAAAAGCTAATGATAGATGGCGATGATTTTTTTGAAAAAGGCTATAAAATTCTTTCAAAAAACATGCCTCCAGACCAAGTAGATAAAATTGAGCTTTTACAAAAATACTCTAATAACAAACTGCTTAAAAACATTGAAGAAAGCGATAAAGTAGCCTTAAACCTTGTACTAAAAGATAACGCTAAAAGACAATGGTTTGGTAATTTTAGTTTAGGTTATGATGTTACATTTAGTAAACGTTATAGTATAAAAAGTTATTTAATGAACTTTGGTAAAAAAAACAAGTACATTTTTTTAACCAATTTCAACAATATTGGCTACGATGCCACGGGAGATATTAACCATTTAATCAGGCCTTTTCGTTTTGATGAACCAGCAAGTATTGGCGATAACCAAAGTGCCTATTCTTTATTAAATTTAAGTGCGTTTACACCAAATTTTAAAGCCTCACGCACCAATTTTAACAATGCAGAATTAGCATCACTTAATGCTATTTTTACACTATCTAAAAAAGTAAAACTAAAAACACTTGGGTTTTTTAATTGGGATGAAAACGATTTTTTTAGAAACAGCACACAAATCTTTACTTCAAGCAGTACAGATTTTACAAATACAGAGGATTATACCTTAGGGAAGAAAAAATTTGTTGGTTTTGGTAAGGTAGATCTAACCTACGATATTTCTAAAACTAAAACACTAGAAGTTACAACCAAATATAATAACCAAGACGAAAACAATACTAGTAATCTAGTTTTTAATGGCACAACAACCATCGAAAAATTAAGATCTAACAACTCGCTGTTTGATCAAAAAATAACCTACACCAATAAATTCAAAGACACTAAAGTTTTTTTACTTACAGGGCGATATATTAACGAGAAAACACCTCAAAATTATAACAACAATAAATTCTTTTACCAAGATTTATTTTCGAATTTTATAAATGCAAAGAATGTGCAACAACACAGCAAAAACCAAATGCAATTTGCAGGTTTTGAAGCACACGTATTAGACCGAAAAGAAAATGGAGATTTGTTAGAATTACAATTTGGTAATGCCTTTAGAGAAGATAAACTCAACACAACCTTTACTTTATTTGAAGATGCGACTGCTTTAGATACTCCAAATAGTTTTCAAAATAATACAGCCTACACTACTAACGATCTATATATTAACACAAAATATCGTTTAAAATTAAAGGACTTTGCAGTAACAGGCAAATTAGATGTTCA
>JAGLKH010000498.1 GCA_023141985.1 Flavobacteriaceae bacterium
AGCCTTGTTTTTGAGCAAAGCTATTCTGAAATTGAAGGAGATAGTGCTTCAAGTGCAGAATTATATGCAATTTTATCCAGCCTTTCTCAATTACCAATAAAACAGGGTATAGCAGTAACTGGTTCTATTAATCAGAAAGGAGATATACAGCCTGTAGGTGCCATCAATGAAAAGATAGAAGGTTTTTTTGAAGTTTGTAGGCAAGTAGGTTTAAGTGGTGAACAAGGTGTAATTATTCCAAAAAGTAATGAAGAGAATTTATTGCTTAAGCAAGAGGTTGTCCAGGCAGTTAAAGAGGGTAAGTTTCATATATGGTCTATAAGTACTATTGATGAAGGAATTGAAATACTTATGGAATGCACTGCCGGTAAACAGTTAAAAAACGGATCTTTTACCAAAAATTCTTTTCATTATTTAGTAGATCGTAGAATTGAAGAATTAAACGAGAACATAAAACGGTTATCTGATACAAAAAAATAGCAATTAACCTTGAATTCCTAAAACAAGGGTTTGCTCTTTCACACCATGATGTGACAAATGATGGAAATCAGACTTTATGGAATCCTTCAACAATTAGCTTGAAGGATTTTTAAAAAACGATTCCAGGTCGAACAACACCTCACAAAAAAGTACTTCAGATTTCTGATAAGGAAAGTGAATTGAAAGTAAGCACTCATCAAAAAGGAATTAAAAAAGCCCAGTAAAACTGGGCTTCTGTGTAGCGGAACGCTTTGAATTATCGAACCTAAATCAGCTCAAAAGTGACTTTTTAGAAATTGTTGAATTTTCAAATCAAAGTTCTTCTTCATCTCTACTAGTTTGAGACAAAAGATGATGGCCAATTGTTCTTACAAAATTAAATACCAAAATTTTCAGTAATAATTTTCTTTATTTTTTTGTTAAGTGATTTCATAGCACTATAGCTGGTGTGTTCTAAAACGATAACTACCAAATCATCTTCCAAATATTTTGTAAGTCCTGTACTAAACCCATTCCATTTACCATGATGATAGATAATTTTTTGGCCCTCAGTATCAATTCTAAACCCAAAACCATATGGTACTTTTCTTCCGTAAATTGTTTTTCCTTTTGAATACATAAGATCTAATGACTCTTTTGAAAGTAGTTTTCCATTATTTAATCCGACGGTCCACTTAAACAAATCCTCGATGGTAGTATATACATTTTTATCACCTACAATGGCGTCATTTACAGTGTTGTTAATTTTAAGATGCTTCCATCCTTTATATAATCTATACCCATCTAATTGATTTTTTTTAATACTATCATTTTCAAAACTGTACACATACGAATGCTTCATTTGCAAGGGTTCAAAAATGTTACTTTTTAAAAAAGAACTAAAACGAGTACCAGAAACTTTTTCAACAATAGAAGCCAGAACAAAATAACCTGTGTTGGAATAATCAAAATTACGTCCTGGTTTAAAGTACCGCTGCACATTGCTTGATTCTAGCAATTCCATCATTTCACTGTTTGTAGGTGCTCTTTTTTGTTGCCATTTATGCTCTGCCACCCAAAAATAATTAGGTAATCCAGCGGTATGATTTAAAAGATTTTTAATAGTCACATGTTCATAAGGGAAGTCTGGAAAATAAGTGTTTACGGTGTCTGAAAGCTGAATTTGATTCCTCTCATTCAATAGCATAATAGCCGCTGCAGTGAACTGTTTACTTACTGAAGCTAATTGAAATACAGATTCTTCATTTAGTGGAATTTTCTTTTTGAAATTTGCAAAACCTATCTGATTGTTATACATGATATTTCCGTTTTTTGCTACTAATATTGCCCCGTGAAAATCATGTCTTTTGTTAATACGTTTTAATAACGAATCTAATTTATGGCGCACATCTTTTGTTACCTTTTCAGGATATCGCTCTATTATAATGGGAGATTCCTCATTAGACAGAGCTGTAATAGATTTTGCTCTTACGATAACTACATTCTTAGATGCTGAAGAATTAGCGCTGAACAAGAAAACACTCAAAACAACTATGAGGGCTACGGATATTTCTTTAATATTTTTTTTCAAATGAAACTGCAAAGAATTGGGGGACAAGTTAACAATCATTCCTATATATTCAAAACGCTCGTCTTACAGTACTATATTTAAGTAAATTTTATGCATTTATATGCTATTCATTTCCTAAATAAAAAAGCCTCACATTTAATTCTGTGAAGCTTTCTGCTGTGTAGCGGAAGTATTCGAATTATCGAACCACAATAAGTTGATAAACGACTTTTTAAAAATTGTTAAATTTGAATAATTATTATATTATTACTTAACCACAAGTTTTAAACTTGCTTTATTTGTATTGGCTTGTACTTTAACTATATAAACACCAGTAGTAAACTGTTGAGTGTCTAATTTTATTTTATTAGTGTTATTATATGTTTTATTCATAACCTCTTTCCCCAATAAATCAAATATTGATACCTCTACTTCT
>JAGLKH010000499.1 GCA_023141985.1 Flavobacteriaceae bacterium
TAAAATTTCTTGTGAGCCTGCCTGCAGTAGGCAGGTTCCATCCAACCATTGAAAGAATTTAAACTAATTCAATGAAACCGACATGACTAAAATAATCATTAAACATATTAGGGAATGATTATTTTAGTCATCAAAGGTTACATCTGACAGATAAAAAACAATAAAATATAAACAGATGAAAAGAAAGATATTATTACCCACAGATTTTTCTAAAAATGCATGGCATGCTATTAGTTATGCTTTAGAATTATATAAAAATGACGATTGTACTTTTTATATTTTAAATGCTTTTACCTCTAAAGGTTATCTTATAGAAAGTTTAATGGTTCCTGAACCAGGTGAAAGCAAATATGAAGCTGCCAAGTTGAAATCTGAAAAAGGATTAGCTAAAATTTTAGATATGTTAATATTTAGTGATGATGGAAACCCGAAGCATAATTTTACTACTATTTCAATATTCAATAGTCCTGTAGAAGCCATTAAAAATGTAGTTGAAGAAAAAGACATTGAGATAGTAATTATGGGTACCATGGGGGAAACAAATTCTAAAAGTGTGATGTATGGTAGTAATGCTATAAATGTGATGGAGAAAGTTCGTCACTGTCCTATTTTGGTTGTCCCAATAAAAGCAGAGCTTACACTTCCTAAAGAAATTGTATTTCCAACAAACTATAAAACACATTTTAAAAGACGGGAACTAAATTATTTAACTGATATAGCGAAAAATTGCAATGCATCTATTAGAATTTTACATATATCTGAAGAGGATGAATTAGATAAAAATCAAATCAATAATAAAAAACTTTTAGAAGAATATTTTGAAGGGATAGACTATTCATTTCATTTATTAAGCTATATAACTATACCAACTGCAATCAATTGTTTTGTAGAAAGTAGAGAAAGTGATATGGTAGCATTTATAAATAGAAAGCATGCTTTTTTTGGAAGTATTTTAACTCAACCTTTAGTAAAAGACATTGGGTATCATTCTAAAATTCCAGTATTAGTAATGCACGATTTAAGAAACTAAAAACAACAATAGATTAAAAATCCGGGGTTTAATTAGACAATGAAAGAAAATGAATTAGATATTATCAAAGCATCCGGAGAAAAAGTAAAATTTTCATTAAACAAACTACGTTCCTCTCTTAAACGTATTGGTGCAGATAATACCATTGTTGAACAAATTATCGATAAAGTTAGAGACGAATTATACCAAGGCATTTCTACTAAAGAAATCTATAATAGAGCATTTTCGTTATTAAAAAAGGAAAAAAGTTATTTGGCATCTAAATACAAGCTCAAAAAAGCGATTTACGAATTAGGCCCAACAGGGTTTCCTTTTGAACGCTTTGTAAGTACCATTTTAGATTATTCAGGATATAATACTACAGTTGGCAAGGTTTTACAAGGATTATGTGTTACACATGAAATAGATGTTTTAGCAGACAAGGATAACGAATCTACTATTATAGAGTGTAAATTCCATAGTCAGCAAGGGCTTAATTGCAATGTAAAAATTCCGTTATACATAAATTCTCGTTACCAGGATATAAAAGCATATCGGGATTCAAATTCAAAAAAAGTTACTACACTTACACAAGGTTGGGTTGTAACCAATACGAGATTTACAAAAGGTGCTTTACAATATGGGAAATGCTGTGGTTTATACCTGTTAAGTTGGGACTATCCAAAAAAAAATGGCTTAAAAGATAGAATTGACCGATTGGGATTATATCCAATTACAGTTTCAACATTACTTACCAAAAGAGAAAAACAATTTTTATTAAGTAGGGACATGGTACTTTGCAGGGAATTAGCAAAAGATTCATTTTATCTAGATCATTTGGGGGTTTCGGAAGCCAGAAAAGAGAAAATCCTAAATGAAATAAAATTGCTTTGTAATTGCTAAAATTATAAGTTATGACTGATTTTGCAAGAATTCATTTTTTAGGTGCATCTGGTATGGTGACTGGTTCAAAATTTCTTGTCGAAGCCTTTAGTAAAAAAATATTGATTGACTGTGGGATGTTTCAAGGGCCCAAAGAATTGCGTGAACTCAACTGGAATGATCTTCCTGTTGATGTTAATACAATAGATGTAGTATTACTTACACATGGTCATTTTGATCATGTAGGTTACTTACCAAGATTAGTTAAACAAAAATTTACCGGGAAAATAATTGGAACAGCACCGACATTAGCCATAGCAGAAATTATACTAATGGATAGTGCTAAAATATATGAAGAGCAAACCAAAAAAGCAAATAGAGAAAAATACACCAAACACGATCCGGCATTACCTTTTTACACAATTAAAGAAGCCGAAAAAACAATAAAATTGTTTAGTGTAGAAATGGAAGATAAATGGATTTATTTACACAAAAACATTTCGTATCGTTTTCAATATAATGGACATATTATTGGAGCTACTTTTATTGAGTTAGATATTAATGGTAAACGATTTGTATTTTCTGGAGATATAGGTAGAACTAACGACACCTTATTAGAAGATCCCAAAACGCCAGAATGGGCAGATTATTTATTTATTGAAAGCACATATGGTAATAAATTGCATTCAAATGAAAATATAGAATATTTGCTCTCTCAATTAATAAAAGGCATTATTCATAAAAAAGGTAATTTAATAATTCCAAGTTTTGCAGTAGAACGCCTTCAAACCGTAATGTACATTCTTTGGAAACTATACGACAAAAATAAAATTCCAAACATTCCTATTTTTGTAGACAGCCCAATGGGAAATAATGTTTTAGACGTTTTTAAACGTTTTCCGAAATGGCATAAACTTTCAGATTCGGCATATAGAGCAATGTGCAATCATATAAATATTATACAATCATATAGAGAAACATGGGAAACCATTGACGATTCGAGATCTAAAATAATAATTGCGGGAAGCGGGATGGTTACAGGAGGAAGGGTTTTAACATACTTGCAACAACTCATAGACGAACCCTCAACAACGGTTTTATTAGTAGGTTATCAAGCTGAAGGCACTCGTGGGCGACAACTACAAGATGGTGCACAAGAAATAAAGTTCTTTGGTAAATACTATCCTGTAAAAGCGACCATAAGAAATATTGAAAGTTTATCGGCTCATGCAGATCAGCAAGAGCTAATAAATTGGATGAGTACAATAAAAAATATTCCTGAAGAAATCTATTTAATACATGGAGAACCTACAGCATTTAATGCATTACGTGTTAAAATAAAAGACACATTTCAACGGAATGCGCGTATACCTAAACTATATGATATTGAAGAAATAATATTATAATTAATCTTAATCTATAATGGAAACAACAATCAGAGACAAAAGTTTTAATAGAGACAAAAGTATAGAAGAATTACAATATGATTCGCATGAGTGGAAATCTAAGCTAAAGTTTATAAAACTTGAGCTAAACTTTTTAAAATTTCTATTAAATATTAATATTTTCGAAAAAGGCATTATGAACTTATTTGAAACAATAGAATTATTTAAACAGGATGTAGATAATGCTAATAAAAAACGTTCTAAATTATTAGATAAAACAAATTTACATATTAGTAAGATCACAAAAAAGTTAGAATGTGTAAATATTGATAACAATGGTTTTTTTATCGAAATACATGAAAATTTAGAACATGAATTTGAAGTGTTTTTAGAAGAAATAAATAATTTAAAATTACAATTATTTCAATACATACAAAGTGTTATAAAAAAACGGAAGTAGCATCTTTAATTTTCAATATTATTTCGTCAAATTGATATATATCATTGCACAATTTATTTTTGGCAGCTATATTTAATGGTGTAAAAAAAGGTTTAACTCATAAATAATATTAAAGCTATGACACTTATCAAATTTAACAAACGAGACAGGTTATTACCTCGAAACAGGTTAATCTCCCGAAACAGATTTTTCCCTTGGAATAATAGCTTAAAAGACTTTTTAAGCTCTGATGAATTCTTTAAAGACGATTTCTTTTCCGAAGACAGTTTTATGCCGGCAATGAATGTAAAGGAACATCAAAATGATTTTGAAATTGAATTTGCAGCACCTGGTTTTTCTAAAAAAGACTTTGAAGTTACAATAAAGGATGATGTACTTAATGTTTGCGGTGAAAAAAGGCGAGAAGAAGAGGAAATAGAAGAAGATTATACCCGTAAAGAGTTTAGTTACAATTCATTTAAAAGATCTTTAAAATTACCTTCAACTGTTAATCCGGATGCTAAGGTGAAAGCCACGTATAAGAATGGTATTTTAAAATTAAACTTATTAAAAAAAGAAGATATTAAGCAAACACCAAAAAAAGTAATTGAGGTTGTTTAAATCTTTATTAAACTGAAAGTTATATCCTTACAATATAACTTTCAGTTTTTTAACTTAAAAATTTCCAGTTATGAAAACCGTAAAAACAAGTGCCAAATATGTAGAATGGCTAAATGCGGAAGTGATGCACGAAGCATCAAAAAAATGGCTTTCAGAATTAAGCTTTATAAATGATGAACAACATTTTTTTGAAAACCTTATCAAGTCTTATACACTTCAATTAATAGATTCGCAGAACTTCTCAAAAAGCAAAGAAATAATAGAGAATTTAAATACGCTACAAAAGGAAAACAATGCATTTATTGAAGCAATTAAAATTCATGAAAACAAACTTCAAATAATGGTAGATGAAAAATTTCAATATAAAGAAGAAAAGGTATATAAAAATGAGCATAGAAAACTTATTGTAAATGTTAGTAAGTATTTAAAAGAGTATAGAGAACTTAAAAGAAGATTGTTTGAAATTATAAAATTCGTTATGAAAAAGGAAAAACAAAAGTATTTACTCAAATGAGTAATAATCCTACTTAATGTCTTTCCTGCCTTATTGTAAGTTAATCTACAATGAGTATAAATCCTTTCTTATTGGTCCTGTCATGTCATACCTGATATGTTTACTTCTAAAGAATAAAAACTATTGTTAAGAAATATACCGGGGTGAGGGATTTACAGGAATTATTCGATAAATACTACATTCTATATCATAAAACCTTCTATGTCTTAGTTTACAGGTGTTTTGATGAAAACAGTTAGTGATCAATCAAAGATATTGGAAGAATACCGTTCTTGATTTGATCTTGTTCTTTCTTAGAATAACATTAGTTACAAGATGATCTTCATTAAATATGACATATACATACTTATATGATTCCCAATAAATTTGTTTATGTTTAGATAATCTGTATATCCATATCCTTTCATTCATGTCATTATATCTCTGCCCTAGATCTTTGATAATTTGTTTTCTTGATTTACTTAAAAACAACTCAACAATCTCCTTAGTTTTATATTTTGTATCATTAAACATTTTAGGTAAATGAATTAATTAAAAAATATCGTTAATTTTTTCTTTTTTCTTAATGAAAAATATATGTTTCTTATGTACTCTTTATAAAAGAGAGCATTAATAAATAGTATAATAACCAATTAAAAACAAGATAGTAAATAGGCTAATAATCATAATTACCATACACCATCTTATTATTTGTTGTATTTTTTTTAATCTATTTTCATTGGGGCTCATATCATTAATATTTAAATAGGTGATTATTTTTTTATTATAACAAATTCACTTCGGCGGTTTGCTTGATGCATTTCTTCACTGCATTCTATATCATTGCCACAGGTATTAATCAATAATGTTTCGCCATAACCCCTTCCAATCAATCTGTTTGCCGAAATACCTCCTTGTTCAATAATATATTGTAGTGTTGACACGTTTCTTCTTTGCGATAATCTCATATTATAAGCATCATTAGCTCTGCTGTCTGTATGTGACCTAACATCTAATTTTATGGTAGGGTTTTGTTTCATTACGGCAATAATCTTCTCTAGCTCCAATGCGGCATCTTGGCGTATGTATGATTTGTCAAAATCAAAATAAATAATGATATTAAGGAGTTTTGCGATATCGTCGCCTTCTTTTACCTTAAATACGTTACGGGAAAGTTCAAAGTTATGCTCTCTTTCTTTTTTGTTCTTTTTTGAAAACACATCATCTCCACCATATTCATCTTTTAAAGCTTTTATAATGTAGGATGCAGAACGGTCGACCTCAGTTACATAGTACCCATTAACATCTGTTTGAAGGGATGCAAACTCTTTGTTGTCTTCATCAACAATAGTGATAACGGCATTGGATAGCAGCTCTTTTGTTTCCTTATCAGTAACTACCCCAAAAACTTTACTCTTTGTTAACTCTTTAATATCTTTTGTTTCTATAAAACTATAGATATCGTCATAGCCTTGACCTCCAAAACGGTTAGAGCTTACATATCCTTTATGATCGTCTATTACAAAAGCGATATCATCAAAGGAAGAATTAACAGGTTCTCCAACATTTAAAAGGCTTCCGGTATATCCGTTTCCTTTTAATTTTACATAAAACACATCATAGCCACCTAGACCATAATGCCCATCTGATGAAAAATATAATTCGTTATCACGAGTAATATAAGGGAAAGATTCCCTTCCTTTTGTATTTATTTTTTCACCTAAATTAGTTGGTTT
>JAGLKH010000005.1 GCA_023141985.1 Flavobacteriaceae bacterium
GATTTTCCGCAACCAGAAGGCCCCATTACAGAGACAAATTCTCCTTTGTTAATTTCAAACGATACTTCATTTAATGCAGTCGATTCAATTTCGTCTGTTCTGTAAACTTTTGTTAATTGATTTAATTTAATCATACCTTTAGATTTAATTATTAATTTATTTTGATTGATTCGTAATTTTTAAAATCATCATATGAAGAAGAGATAAATTTTTCTCCTTCATTAAGTCCTTCAAGAACTTGATAATAACTAGGGTTTTGACTACCCAATTTAATATAACGTTTATGTGCTTCACCATTTTCGTCAAGTATAAATACGTATTGTCCACCTGAAGCTTGAAAATAGTTACCACGTGGTATTAACAAGGATTTTTGTGCTTTTGAAAGTTCTAATTGAACTTGCATTGACTGGCCAATGGTGACAGATTCAGGAGCTTCTTCAATAAATATTAATTCGATCTCAAAACGTCTGTTTACCACTTCCGGTAGTACTTTTTTTACCTTTAAGTCTATTAATTTTCCGTCAAAGGAGAATCGTGCTAACTGACCTGGTTTTACAGTAGTTAAATAATATTCATCTACCTGACCTTTTATTTTAAATCCAGACTGTACATCTATTTTTGCAACTGTTTGATTATTTAAATAAGATTCACCTATAACTGGATCAAATGAAGATAACATGCCTGTTATTGGTGCACGTACTAACATTTTCTCTATATTCTTATGTATTAATTCTAAATTGCGTTGCATTAAAGCAATAGAAACATTTATCTGCTGTATTTGGACCTTGTTATCTTGAGCACTTTTCTTTAAATTTTTCTTCATAAAATTGCGCTTATTTTCAAGATACTTATAAGACTCTTTTCTGTCAACATAATCGTTTTTTGCAATTATATCTTTTGTGTAAAGTAATGAGTCTACTTTAAAGGCTCGTTGTATATCTGCTAAGCTATTCTCACTATCCATAAGAGATTCAGCTAAATCTCGTTGATCCTTTTCTAAAGTCAATTTCAAATTCCTTAAGTTATTTATCTGTTCAATAATAGCTGTTTCTTGATTCATATATCCTAGTGTAACCGCAGGATTACTTAAACGCAGTAATGGAGTTCCTTTTTCAACTAACACACCATCTTCAATAAAGATTTCTTCAACAGTTCCCCCTTCAAGAGTATTAACTAAAACAAGATTGATTGATTCTACATCTCCATCAATTAAAATTACATCTTGAAAGTCTCCTGATATTACTTTTTTTATAGAAATTCTAGAGGCATCTACTTTATATATTTTCTTATTTATTGCTTTAAATCCAAAAAATGCAAGAATTATAAATAGTGTTGCACCGGCTACATATAAAGTCTTTGTTTGGCTCCACTTTGTTTTCTCTATTCTTTTATCCATTCCCATTTGTTTCATACTATGACCTACTCTTAAATATTATTATTAATTGTTAAAATAAAACTGACAGAATTATTTCGGATATAAATATTACGATTTCTCTTATTAGTGTTATCATGTTAATTTATTTGATAAATTTATTTTTTGGATATTATTCAAAGCGCATGCCAAAAAAACATAATAGTTTATATGACTGATATACAGTTTATTGAAAATGAAATATTTATTTAATGTGTTCGTTTTCGAACATTCTGTTGTTCGTTATTGAACATTTTGTACATTCGTATAAATCTCAACAAATTTTGAATAATGTCAAAAACCAAAGCCACAATATTGATTATAGACGACGATGAAGATATTTTATTATCGGCTAGATTATTATTGAAAAAACAATATGAAAATGTTATAACTCAAACAAATCCGAAAGAAATTAATCAACTTATCTCCAAAGAGAATATTGACGTAATAGTTTTGGACATGAATTATAGAATTGGATTTAACGATGGTAAAGAAGGTATGTATTGGTTGAATCATATCTTAAGTGTAAATCCCAAGATGGTTGTAATCTTAATGACTGCCTATGGTGAAGTAGAATTAGCGGTTGATGCTATAAAAAATGGAGCTTTTGATTTTATATTGAAGCCTTGGTCTAATGAAAAGTTTTTGGCAACTATTAACGCGGCGCTCACCTTAAGCAGATCCAATCAAAAAAATAGAATTCTTAAATCTGCTAATGCTGCTTTAAATGAAAATATTGACAGCAAGTTTGGTCCTATAATTGGTTCATCTAAAGCCATGCAGCAATTAATGTCCATTATAGATAAAGTGAGTGCTACTGAAGCAAACCTACTCTTATTGGGAGAGAATGGCACTGGAAAACAACATTTAGCAAGAGAAATACACAAGCGATCAGAATTTAAAGATGGTCCTTTTATTCATGTTGATCTAGGGGCTCTATCAGAAAACCTTTTCGAGAGCGAACTTTTTGGTCATGTTAAAGGTTCTTTTACTGGAGCACATGAAGATAAACCTGGTCGATTTGAAATGGCAGAAAATGGCACCTTGTTTCTTGATGAAATAGGAAATCTATCCTTTGCTTTACAGTCAAAATTATTAACTGTTTTACAAGACAGAAAAGTATCTAGAATTGGTGAGAGCATTGAGCGTCCTTTTAATGCAAGACTTTTGTTTGCAACAAATGCACCTATAAATAAATGGGTTGCCGAGGGGAAATTTAGACAAGATCTATTGTTTAGAATTAATACTGTTGAAGTAGAAATACCACCGTTAAGAAAAAGACCTGAAGATGTTTTAGAGTTTGTTACTTACTATTTAAATTTCTTTAAAGAAAAGTATCATAAATCCCATTTAAAAATATCGAATGATGCTATAAAAACGCTTCAATCTCATCATTGGCCAGGAAATGTAAGAGAGATTCAGCACACAATAGAAAGAGGTGTTATCATGTCAGACGGACACGAAATTAATACATCCGATTTTAATCTTTCTACGATGTCAATACCTCAAAATAAAAATAATAAAGAGTTTGATGACTTGAACTTACAAAACATTGAGAAGCTATTGGTTCAAAAAGCATTAAAGAAGCATGAAGGAAATATTTCTAAAGCAGCTAAAGAGCTAGGATTAACAAGAGCTGCTTTATACCGACGATTAGAGAAATTTAATTTATAAATAGTATATTTTGATTAAGAAATTCACCATACAAGTTGCAACACGTACTCTTTTTATTTTATTGTTTTGCGTGTTCTTTGCTTTTTTTATTCTTAAAAATCTATGGTTTAGTACTGCAGGAATTGGTACGTTGATTATACTCCAAGTAGTGTTTCTAATAAAGTATGTGAACAATACTAATTATTCTCTAGTAAAATTTTTAGAAGCCTTAAAGAATGAAGATTATTCAGTTTACTTTTCCCCAACAAAAAAAGGTGACTCTTTTGCAAAAGTCTATGATGATTTTAATTTAATCATAAAAAAATTTAAAAGAAATAAAATAGAAAAGGAAGCACAATATGCTTATTTCAAATACATATTAGAACATGTTAGTTTAGGTATAATTTCAATCAAAAAAGAAGAGTTATTCAGTAAAACATCAGATTCAGAAATTTTATTCTTAAATAAAGCAGCCTGTAATATTCTTCAGCAACCACAGCATAAATACTGGCATCGTTTGGCAAATCATGTTCCTTGGCTAGTAAGTGAAATAATAAAAATAGCTAATGGAGGCAAAGCATTAGTAGACTTTGGTGATGAAACAGATAGAAAACAATTATCTCTAGAAGTTATTGAAATACAATTACTAAACGCACCCTACCTCATTGTTACATTTCAAGATATAAGATCAGAAATTGAACAAAAAGAAATAGAAGCATGGCATAATGTAATTAGAATTTTAGCTCATGAAATGCTCAACTCTTTTACACCAGTAAGCTCATTGGCGTCTACGATAAAATCGCTTACAGAGAATGAGCAAGGAAAGCTTCACAAAATAAGTCAGTTAGATCCTGAAGATATTTATGATATTAATTTAGCTGCTTCAACTATTAAAAAACGATCTGACGGTTTATTAGTATTTGTAAAAGATTATAGAACCATCTCTAATATTCCAATCCCACAGTTAAGTAAAATTAATGTAAAACAATTTCTGGGTTCAATAGTGACACTTATGTTTCCAATAGCAGAAAAAGAAAGCATTGACATAAAGCTATTACCTATTCCTTCTAATGCATCCATTAATGCTGACAGTAAACTAATTGAACAAGTATTAATAAACCTTATCAACAATAGCATGCACGCATTAAAAGGCAGGAAATCTCCAACTATTAAAATAAGTTGTGTTGTTGATCCTGATAAAACAATTATTATTCTTACAGATAACGGAATTGGTATAGAAGAAAAGATTTTAAACCAAATTTTCATCCCCTTTTTTACAACCAAAAAGAATGGCTCAGGTATCGGGTTAAGTTTGTCAAAAAATATTCTAAAAAAACACGGAGGAAATTTGTTAGTGAGTTCTGATGTAAATGAATATACCTCTTTTTCCCTAGTTTTTTATAATTAGGCAATAAAATTTATATTTAGTTATAGGTGTTTTATTAGTGTTTTTAGGTTTTTTTTTATAAAATATCATGAAAAGTATGGACGAGGAGGTCTTAGCGTAAAGATTCTAACAGTTTGTGTAACTGTTATAATTGCTGGAATTTTGCTAATTTTTGGAGTATTTGAAATTTTTTAACTTAAATCATTAACTGTGGCTCCTGAAGCATTATTTTTAACAGAAGATAATAGTGAAGCAATAATAAAATATATACATAGAGTTGAAATGGTTCTGTCGCATCTGTTATTATTAGTTCTATTATTATATAATAATAGCAACTTTCAAGAATGTAAGTTGTTGAAAATCAATAAAAATATTTTTCTCGTTTGGTCCAGATTTATGGCAATATTGACAGATGCGACAGAACCGCAATTTATTCAATACAAACATAGAGTTGAAATTCATAATAATAGTATTTATTTAAGTTGTAGAGATTTCACTGTTTTTTATTATTAATTTATTTCAATTTTATTTCATAAAA
>JAGLKH010000050.1 GCA_023141985.1 Flavobacteriaceae bacterium
ATTTACATATTCTTTTGTCTTTCTAAAGAAATTATAGCTATATATTTGTTTGCTAATTAAATTAAATAATGGAAGATATTAAATTTGTAATTGAGAATGCCTGGGAAAACAGGGCGCTTCTAAAAGAAGAAACAACAATTTCTATGATTAAAAGGGTTATAGATTTATTAGATAAAGGCCTTCTTCGTGTTGCAGAACCCAACGATAATGGATGGCAGGTAAACGAATGGGTGAAAAAAGCAGTTGTGCTTTATTTTCCAATACAAAAAATGAAAACTTTTGAAGTTGGCCCTTTAGAATTTCATGATAAAATACCATTAAAAACGGGTTATGCTAAAAAAGGTATTCGTGTTGTTCCTCATGCAGTTGCTCGTCATGGTTCTTATATTTCTCACGGAACCATTTTAATGCCAAGCTATGTTAATATTGGAGCATATATAGATGAAGGCACAATGGTAGATACCTGGGCGACTGTTGGCAGTTGTGCCCAAATTGGCAAAAATGTCCATTTATCGGGGGGTGTTGGTATTGGTGGAGTTTTAGAACCTTTACAAGCTGCCCCGGTTATTATTGAAGATAATGCGTTTATTGGTTCACGATGTATAGTAGTTGAAGGTGTTCGTGTTGAAAAAGAAGCTGTTCTTGGCGCAAATGTTGTTTTAACAGCATCTACTAAAATAATTGATGTTACCGGAAACCAACCTAAAGAAATGAAAGGAATTGTTCCTTCTCGCTCTGTAGTAATACCTGGAAGTTATAGAAAAACGTTTCCAGCTGGAGATTACAATGTACCCTGTGCTTTAATTATCGGTAAACGCAAAGAAAGTACAAATAAAAAAACATCATTAAATAATGCACTTCGTGAATATGATGTCGCTGTTTAGTTATTTTAGACAAAAAATTAATAGAACGTTAATAAAAAATAAATCTATTTTATGAAAATTATTATTCTCGCTGCCGGAATAGGTTCTAGACTTGGAAATCCGTTTCCTAAGCCATTAACACTACTGAAAAACGGAAAAAGCATTATGAGAATGCAAACCGATAATATTGCTTCACGTTATAATATAGATGATATAAATGTAGTAGTCGGATTTAAAAAAGACCTAATTATGGAGCGTTTTCCAGAACTAACTTATGTATATAATCCATTTTTTGACAGAACGAACACTTCAAAAAGCCTACTACAAGCTTTAAAAAAAAATCGCGATGAATCTGTTTTGTGGCTTAATGGTGATGTTGTTTTTGATGAAAAATTACTGGATGTTTTAAATCCTTATATTAAAACAAACACTTCTTTTGTTGCCGTAAATAAGAATAAAGTAGGTGAAGAAGAAGTTAAATACACTTTAAAAGAAGGTTATATTTACAGGCTTTCAAAAATTGTAAAAAATGGACTTGGAGAAGCTGTAGGTATTAATTTTATTTCTTCAAATGACATTCTTAAATTCATTAAAAGACTAGAAGAATGTGATGATAATGATTATTTTGAAAGAGGTTTAGAAATAGCCATAGAAAAAGATAATTTAAAAATAAAAGCCGTTGATATTTCAGCTTACAACTGTTTGGAAATAGATTTTATGGAAGATCTTGAAAACGCCAACAACTTGCTTTAATGAAAGTTATTCTGTTTTGTCAAAATAATTATGCTTTCGGTATTTTAGAACCCATAAGAAATGTTCTTGAAAAGCAAGGACAAAATTATATTTGGTTTATTTCAGAAAAAATTGTTGACGATTTCCCATTCAAATCTAATAAACACACCACACTAATCTCAGATTTAGAGCATTATCAAAGTGATGTTATTTTTGTACCAGGAAATGCAGTGCCTTATTATTTAAGAGGCCTTAAAGTTCAAATCTTTCATGGGCTAGCCGGAGAAAAAAAAGGACACTTTAGAATGAGGCATTATTTTGACTTGTATCTCACTCAAGGACCGTATTTTACAAACAAGTTTAAAGAGTTAAAAACTAAATATAAAGACTTTGATGTTATTGAAACTGGCTGGCCGAAACTAGATATTTTTGGCGAAGACAAAACATGCTATAAAAATTTTAAGGAAGAATTACTTGAAACACATAATGCAAAAAAAATAATTCTTTATGCCCCAACCTTTTCACCAAAATTAACCTCAGCTTCTTTTTTAGTAGATCAAATTAAAAAACTTGCCGACAATTCAGAATATCTTATTCTTCTAAAATTTCATCCCTTAATGGCACAGAAGTGGCTAGATATATATCAAAATTTAGCTGATGATATCCCTAATATTATTTTTCAAAAAGAAAAGAATATCATTAAGTTTTTATTGATTTCAGATTTACTTATAAGTGATACCTCTTCGGTTATTTATGAATTTATCTTGCTTGACAAACCAGTAATTACGTTCAATAGCATATCAGAAAACATAATTTGGGAAGATTCTAATGAATACAATAACTTAACGGATTTAGTAAAAAATAATTTAGAAGAAGACCCTTATGCAAGTTCTAGAGCATACATTTACCAACAATTCCATCCTTATAATGATGGGAAATCGGCAGAGCGTATGATAGAAACAACAAGATTATATATAAACTCAAATGGAGTTCCGGAAAAAAGAGAAATATCCTTTTTAAGACGATTAAAAATCCATTCAATTTTCGGAAAATCCAGTAAGAAAAATTAATATGACGAACAAATTAACAGCAATAATTCCTACAGGAAATGAAATACATAATATTGAAGCAGTAATAGCTTCAGTAGATTTTGCTGATGAAATTTTAGTTGCAGATAGTTTTAGCACAGATGGCACTTATGAAAAAGCCCTAAAATTAGCTACAAAAGTAATTAGAAGATCTTATAATTATGCAGCAGACCATAAAAACTGGGCTATTCCGCAAGCAAAACATGAATGGATTTTACTTGTTGATGCTGATGAGAGAGTAACTTCAGAATTAAAAGAAGAAATAATTGAAATTCTTAAAAACCCAAAAGAAGATATTGTTGCATATTGGATTGGCAGAAAAAATCATTTTATGGGAGAACGTGTTAAATATAGTGGCTGGAGAAATGATACTGTTATTAGACTATTTAAAAGAGACTTTTGCAGTTATGAAGATAAACTGGTACATGAAGAAATAATAGCAAATGGACCTATTGGAAAATTAAAAAACAAATTCTACCATAATACTTACGTTACTTTTGATAATTATATTGAAAAAATGAATCGTTATGCAACATGGCAAGCTAAAGATTATGATGTAAGAACAGGCCGACTTACTCCATACCACTTTGTTATTAAACCATTTTGGGGATTTTTTAAACACTACATTTTACAAAGTGGATTTAGAGATGGTGTTGTAGGATTAACTATTGGATATATACAAGCTTATGTTATTTTTATACGTTATGTAAAACTTTGGCTATTACGAAAAAATCGTAAATAATATTATTTCCAAAATAAAAACTTCTTTTTTAAACGTTTCTTTCTCTGAAATTTATCTTGAAACGTTTTAGTTGAATTCCACATTAACTCAAATATCTTTTCAAAATTATCTCCAGAACATTTAGCATATTCGTCACTCATCACTTCTACCATAGATTTATAAATAGTGAGTCTCGAAAAATTCTTAATTCTGGCATTAAAACTCATGGGTTTAAATTTCATTCTATTTAAATCTACTAAATAGAAATCGTATCCTTCTCCATTCTTTATTATTAATGTATTTCCAGGAGAATGATCTAAAAAATTTATGTTCAACTCATGCAATTTATAAGTAAATCTTGTAAAAGCTCTTAAAATATTTTCATGATCAGGAAAATCTAAATTATGGGTAAGTTCTCTATAGGTTAAATCATATTTTAAGTGTTCACTAACATAAAAACTCTTTTTAAACAAAAAAGGTGTTGTAAACTCATAATATGCGATTGGGTTAGGTGTCCCTATTCCTAATGTCATCAATTTTTTGGCATATTCAAAAGAACGTTGTGCTTTACTTTTCCGAAAAAAATTGTAAACAATTTGATTTATTAAGTTTGGGGTTTTAAAAGATTTTACATTTAAGACCATAGTATTCAATTGAAATAATTTCAATTTATTCCTCGCATCTTTGATACCTTCTCCCGAACTGTCAAAATCTTCAATAAAGCCATCAATATCTAATTCAAAATCTTGGTATTTACTATGAATCACTTTCTTCATGTGGCAATATTACAAAGTTTTAAGACAATGTAGAAAACTAATCTTAAATTTGCAGATAAAGTCTTTTGATTATTTATGAAAACCGAAATTAATAACGCCATAAAAATACTAAAACAGGGAGGCATAATCCTTTATCCAACAGATACAGTTTGGGGTATTGGTTGTGATGCTACAAATTATGATGCTGTAGAAAAAATATATAAATTAAAACAACGTGAAGATCACAAATCGATGATATGTTTAGTAAGTGATTTTAAAATGCTTAATCAATATATTGAAAATGTTCCTGAGGTAGCATACGATATTATTAAATATGCTACAAAACCTACTACAGTTATTTATGACAAACCATTACATATAGCAGAAAATTTAATTGCTAAAGACAATACTCTTGCCATTAGAGTTGTTCGCGAATCATTTTCCAATCAATTTTTAAAAAAATTTAGAAAACCAATTGTATCTACTTCAGCAAACATTAGCGGCCAACCAACCCCAAAATCATTTAAAGAAATAAGTGAAGAGATTATAAAAGGTGTGGACTATGTTGTAAATTTGCCACACGAAAAAAAAGCAGGAAAGCCTTCGTCAATAATTAAATTAACAAACGATGGTAAGGTAAAAGTGATACGACAATAAAAAATAGCCACTAATACACTAATTATTATTCAGCAAACTCTCATAAAGATTTATTAGACCCTAAAAGAATAGTTTTATAAATAATTCGTGTGATATAGGCTTTATTAATAAACACCTGAGTAAGAAGACATAAATATTCGTGTATTCGTGGCAAAGAAAAAATGAATTACAAAAAAGCACTACAACATAACATCTTTAAAATTATTAGTCTTTCTGCTAAAGAATTAAGTTTAGACAGCTATGTAATTGGTGGCTTTGTTAGAGATTTAATACTACAACGCGGTGTACATAAAGATATAGATGTTGTTGCTATAGGAAGTGGTATAAAACTCGCAAAACAAGTCTCTCAAAATTTACCCAATACCCCCAAAGTACAAGTGTTTAAAACTTATGGTACTGCAATGATTAGATATGAGGAAATAGAAATAGAATTTGTTGGTGCACGAAAAGAATCCTATAGCGCAGATAGTAGAAATCCTATAGTTGAAAATGGCACGCTTCAAGACGACCAAAAACGTCGTGATTTTACAATTAATGCTTTGGCTCTTGATTTAAGTGAAGACAATTATGGTGATTTACTTGACCCATTTAATGGTATACAGGATTTGAATGATAAAATTATTCGTACACCTTTAAATCCAGACATCACATTTAGCGATGATCCTTTACGAATGATGAGAGCCATACGTTTTGCAAGTCAGCTCAATTTTATTATTGAAGATAAATCGCTAAATGCTATTACTAATAATAATAGTAGAATTGAAATCATTACTAAAGAAAGAATCGTTGTTGAACTCAATAAAATTCTGAAAAGTAAAAAGCCTTCAGTTGGATTTTTATTACTTGAAAAAACAGGGTTATTAGAATATATTTTACCTGAACTTACAGCATTAAAAGGTATAGATGAAGTTGAAGGGCAGCGCCATAAAGATAATTTTTATCACACTTTAGAAGTTGTGGATAATATTGCTAAAAGCACGGATAATTTGTGGTTACGTTGGTCAGCTTTATTACACGATATTGGGAAAGCACCAACAAAAAAGTTTCATAAAAAAAATGGTTGGACTTTTCATGCCCATGAATTCGAAGGCTCTAAAATGGTATATCAATTATTTAAAAGGTTAAAAATGCCATTACACGACAAGATGAAATTTGTACAAAAAATGGTGTTTATGAGTTCTCGTCCAATTGCATTGGCACAAGATACAGTAACCGATTCGGCTGTACGTCGTTTAGTTTTTGATGCTGGCGATTTTGTAGATGATCTCATGACGCTTTGCGAAGCAGACATAACTACCAAAAACTCAAAAAAGTTTAAAAAGTATCATAACAATTTTAAAATTGTTCGTGAAAAGATTATAGAAGTTGAAGAACGCGATCATGTTCGAAATTTTCAACCTCCTGTGTCTGGCGAAGAAATTATGAAAACCTTTAATCTAAAACCTTCGCGAGAAATCGGTTTAATTAAAGATATTATTAAAGAAGCTATTTTAGAAGGCATCATTCCAAATGAATATGAAGCTGCATATGAATTGATGCTCGAAGAGGGAGAGAAATTAGGACTGAAAAAAGTTGAGAGTAAGCAGTAACAGTTTGCAGTTCTACTTCTTTAAACCAATAAAAAATAAGTGCTGAGCAGTAATGTAAATTATTAAACTATATAATCCTCTTCCTTTGGGAGAAATCGAAGATTCGACGAAACATTAATTTTTAAATAGACTCAATGAGTCAGATGTCCGAAGGACAGAGTGGGCTTATGAAAAAAGACAGTAAAAAAGTCGTTATATGGCTATTAACCGGTTGTTTACTAATCTTTATAATGGTTGTAATTGGTGGTATTACAAGATTAACTCATTCCGGGTTATCAATCTCAAATTACAAATTAATTTCTGGAACCATCCCACCTTTAAACGAAACCGAATGGCAAACAGCTTTTGACCTTTATAAACAATACCCTGAATATCAAAAATTAAATACGCATTTTTCTCTTCAAGATTTTAAAGACATTTACTTTTGGGAATGGTTACATCGTTTTATTGGCAGACTCATTGGTTTAGTTTTTTTCTTCCCCTTTTTATATTTTTTAATTAAAAAGCAGTTGACAAAACCAACCATAAGAAAGTCAATTATACTACTTAGTTTAGGAGCTTTTCAAGGATTTTTAGGCTGGTATATGGTAAAAAGCGGTTTGGTAGATAGGCCAGATGTAAGTCACTATAGGCTTGCAGCACATTTAACAACTGCTTTCATCACGTTTGGCTATACATTTTGGGTAGTGTTAGATATTATCTTTCCTAATAGAAAACAAATCAATAAATGCTTCAGGAATTTAATAAGAATTGGTTTAGGTGTTTTACTCCTACAAATTATTTACGGAGCTTTTGTGGCTGGTTTAGATGCAGGGTTTATACATAACCATTGGCCAATGATGGCTGATGGAAAATTTATTCACCAAACAGTTTATATAGAGCAAAATCCATTATATAAAAATTTTACAGAAGGTAAAAGCGGTGTGCAATTTGTGCACAGAATTCTAGCCTATATTGTAGTTCTTTTAGTTTTTATTATTTGGAACAAAGCAAGAAAATTGAATTTAACAACACATCAAAAAAAGGGAATCCATATTCTTTTTGCAATGATGGGAATTCAATTTCTATTGGGCATATACACTCTACTATTCCAGGTTCCTGTATGGCTTGGAGTGGCACATCAAATTGGAGCATTTTTCTTATTAACAGCTATGTTATTTACCTTACATCGTTTCAGTAAATAATTCAAAAAAAGCATATCTTTGCAAACTAATTATTCGTTATGATCTATAGATTTAGAGTTATACTTGACAACGATACCGAAGACGATGTATTTCGTGATTTAGAAATTCGTGAAACAGATACTCTTGAAGATTTGCACAACATTATTACCCAATCATTTGGATTCGATGGTACAGAAATGGCATCGTTTTACAATAGTGATGACGAATGGAATCAAGGCGAAGAATTTTCGTTATTCGACATGAGTGAAGGTATAAATTTAGTAAGATTAATGAATGAGACCATATTGGAAGATGTCATTAATGAAGCAAAAACTAAACTTATTTATGTCTATGATTTCTATAATATGTGGACGTTTTATGTTGAATTAGCCGAAATTGTAGATGAAGCTGAAGGGACAGATTATCCTAACCTTATGTTTGTCCATGGACAAATTCCTGATGAAGCTCCAAAAAAATCTTTTGAAATAGAAGAATCGGAAGACTTTGATGAATTTGAAAATGATTTGGATATAGATGGCTACGAGAGTTTAGACTTTGATGAAAACTGGAACTAAACTAAACCACTATGGGCTAGAAGTCTATAGGTTTAACTAAGCAATAAATTTCTTTTAGTTATTGGTTACTAGTTATTTAGTCTAACCCAAAAAAGACTATTAACTCAAAAACATAATAACTTAATAACTATTTGAACTTAGAATATTTTAGAAACTAAGTCTTGCAGCAAATGCATAGTTTTAACGAACCATTGAGACCAATAAACAGCTATTAAAGTATTTTTGTGTTTACTGTTTCGTAATTGCGTTTAACAAAGTCTAATGCATTCTTTAAAATTTCTCCCATATTTTTACTGTGCTTAAATTTTAAATCTAATGTATAATCATAAATTTTAGATTTTAATAGCTTTATATTATCTTTAGTAGATAAAGTGTCGTTTGTCATGCAGTCTAACAATCCTTTTATTCTATCACTATAACTTAATAAGCGCTTAGCAACAATAGAGCGCTCTTCTATTTTATATTGATCTATGGATTCCTGTTGAAATTTTTCTGACACTAATTCTACCATTTCTAAATTTTCTTTAAAGAACTGTGGTCTGTAAATATTAAATTTTCCTTCATAACATTGTTGATCAAAATCTATAGCTCTAATTTTATATACAACCTGATCAAAATCGTGAGTTGGCACAATCACATAATTATAAGAACGCATATCTCCTAAAAGCCTTATCATACAACGTTCGTTAAACTTTACAAATTCCTTGGCAATTTGTGATTTTTCAGATGGATTACACTCATTAAGCATATTTTTAATAAACTCATCACCAGGAATTCCGGCAATATGTTCTTCAATTAAAGTATCCTTATACACTAAAAAATTTAGATTATATGGAGATAACATATGCTCTAATTCTAATCCATAAATACGAGAAGCATCTGCTTTTTTTACATAAAAATAAATGTAGTTATCATTAATAATATTTCTAACTTTAATTCTAAAAGGCTTAGAATTACCAAAAGTACAATAATCAATAGCGTCAATATTTAGAAAAGGAAATGTTATCTCGGTACCATCCGAATGCAAGTTTGCATATATTTTCTTTAAGCTTAAATCTATATCTTTACGTTCAAATTCATTATAATATACTCGTATCCAAAGTGAATCTTCACCATTTTTATCATATACTACAACAGATCCTTGAAAACGCAATAAGTCTTCGTAGAAAATAGGAAATCTAATATTTCTATTATATTCCGAAAGATAAGAATGTAACTTACTGCTTACAGGATAAGATGGTTTCCTTTTGGATATTTTTAAATCTTTCATACCTTACAATCTATATCTCAAATGTAATATATTTTATAGAGTTAGTATTATCCTTTGTAACAAGTTTTAAGTTTTATCGTCTTACATTTATAATCAACCAAAAATCAAATATCTTGGAGTCTATTCTAACTATTAATAACCTTACTAAAAAATATGGTTATATAACAGCTGTAAAAAACCTTTCTTTTAATATAGAAAAAGGCAATATTTATGGCATTCTTGGACCTAATGGAAGCGGAAAATCTACAACTTTAGGTGTTGTTTTAAATGTAGTAAATAAAACCAGTGGTGATTTTTCATGGTACAATGGGCAATTATCTACTCACGAAGCGCTTAAAAAAGTTGGTGCTATTATTGAGCGTCCTAATTTTTATCCATACATGACTGCTTACCAAAATTTAAAATTGGTTTGTAAAATTAAAAGTGTGGACTTTTCTAAAATAGATGAAAAACTTGAACTTGTAGATTTACTTGACAGAAAAGATCATAAGTTTAAAACCTTTTCTTTAGGTATGAAACAACGACTGGCCATAGCTTCGGCATTGCTTAACGATCCGGAAATATTAATTCTTGACGAACCAACAAATGGGTTAGACCCTCAGGGTATACACCAGGTTAGAGAAATTATAAAAGGTATTGCTCAAAAAGGCACAACTATTTTACTGGCTTCTCACCTGCTGGACGAAGTAGAAAAAGTATGTACGCATGTTGTTGTGCTTAGTAAAGGGGAAAAATTATATTCTGGAAGAGTTGATGAAATGATTTCCAGTCATGGTTTTTTTGAATTAAAATCTAATCAACATGATGAATTAATTAAACTACTTGAAAGTGACACAACCTTTGGTAAGCTTAAAATTAAAGATGGATTAATCACCGCTTTTTTAAATTCTCCAATGGATGCGTCATCATTTAACAATCTAATGTTTGAAAAAGGCATTACGCTTTCGCATTTGGTAAAACGTAAGGAAAGTCTTGAAGAACAATTCCTTCAATTAACCAATAACAACTAACCAAAAATCAATCAAGAAAATGTTACGTCTTTTAAATTTAGAATTACAAAAACTTTTACTTAATAAAACGAGTAAAATACTCATATTCATATCATTTATTTTACCGCTTTTTGTCATATTATTATCCTCATTAAAAATTAATGTCTTTGGTTTTTTTACTATAGAGCTTGGTGAATTAGGGATTTTTAATTTCCCCGTTATTTGGCATCTAACAACCTTTTTTGCGTCGCAGTTTAAGTTTTTCTTTGCTATTGTTGTGGTCTCAATGATTGGAAATGAATACAGTAATAAAACCATAAAACAAAATTTAATTGATGGATTGAGCAAGAAAGAATTTATACTATCAAAATTTTATACTATTGTATTCTTTTCATTAGTTTCTACAGTCATTATATTTTTCATCTCACTATTGATAGGTTTATATTATTCAAGTTATACTGAGTTTAATATTATTATTAGAGAAACTGAATACTTACTAGCATATTTTGTAAAATTAGTTGGATTTTTCTCATTCTGTTTATTTTTAGGTATGTTAGCAAAGCGCTCTGCCTTTGCGTTAGCTTTTCTTTTTGTGGACTTTATTGTAGAAGGGATAATCTTAGGTTTAATTACCTGGCAGGCAAACTTTGAGATAGCTGAAAAAGTTCAGAATTTCTTCCCACTTAAATCTATGTATAACCTAATAAAGCAACCTTTCCAACGTATTGCTATGACTAAGTTTCCTGACAAAGAAAATTTAGTATACGACTATGCAGTGCATTGGTACGAGATAGTAATAGTGTTGTGTTGGACAGCTTTGTTTATCTTTTTATCGTACAGATTATTAAAAAAGAGAGATTTATAATATATTTATAGGCTATTTGCTTATAAATGAAAAAGATATTATTAATCCTAACTCTTCTAGGGTCAATACAAGTTATTGCCCAAGGTGAAGCCGCCAATTGGTATTTTGGCTTTGGTGCTGGGATGCAATTTGACCAAACAACAGGAACTACAACTGTAGTAAACGATGGTCAATTAAGCACCAATGAAGGATGCTCGACAATATCTGACGCAAATGGCAACTTATTTTTTTATTCTGATGGAATTACAGTTTGGAATAGAAATCATCAAGCCATGCCTAATGGAACTGGATTATTTGGGGATCCTTCCAGCACGCAATCCGCTTTAGTTGTCCCAAAACCTGATGATCCTAATATATACTATATTTTTACTGTAGATATTAAGTTTGATTATGAACCTGTAGATCATGGATTGAGTTATTCTGTTGTTGATATGTCACTTGATGGTGGTTTAGGTGATGTTACTGCCGATAAAAATATAAATTTACTAGGCACATGCTCAGAAAAAATAACTGCCGTATTAAAAGATTGTATTACAAAATCTATTTGGGTAGTTACTTTCGCTTCAGTTGATGGAGGTCCAGGCCCTTATACTACATATCATTCTTTTGAAGTAAATAATTTGGGAGTTAACACAACTGCTGTAAAAACAACATTTGGCATAAGCATAAACGATCAACGTGGGTATTTAAAACTCTCTCCCGATGGCACAAAAATGGCATGTGCTAATATGACCAGTGGTTTATTTTTATACGATTTTGATGAAAACACAGGAATACCAACTAACCAACAACAACTCATTATTAATTCTCCAAGTTTTGCTCCTTATGGTATAGAGTTTTCACCGAATAGCCAGTTACTATATGTACATTCATCTAATTCTGCTGGAGGTACTGATCCAGCGAATCACTCTTCTGTATTAACACAATTTAATCTAGCTGCTGCCGATATTCAAACGAGCGAGTTTATATTAGATGACAGGCAACTCTACAGAGGAGGATTGCAGTTAGGGCCAAACGGTAAAATTTATAGAGCCTTAAGCGCTACTTATCCTCAAGGCCTACCTTTTCTTGGTGTAATAAATAACCCGAATAATATTGGTGCTGCTGCCAACTACCAACATGATGCTATTAGCCTTTCTCCAAATTTATCATCACAAGGGCTTCCTCCTTTTATTCAATCTATTTTTAACTCAGAAATAGATATCATTAGAAATGGTCTCAGTATAACAAACCTTTCACTCTGTGATGGTGATACTTATACACTTTTCGCTGACCCTATTGTAGGCGCAACTTATACTTGGACTTTAGATGGCAACCCTTTAGCTGAAAATGATCTGAATCTCATTGTTACTCAAGCAGGACATTATCAAGTTTATATAGACCCAAATAATGGTGATTGTGCTATAGAGGGGGAAGCATTTGTAAGTTATTTTACGCCTCCAATTGCAAACCAGCCTACAAATATTGATGTTTGCGACAACGATAATGATGGTTTCTTTATATTCGATTTTACAGTCGATGTAGATGCACAAGTTATAGGTGCTCAAGACCCTGCTACATTTAGCATACACTATTTTGAAACTGCAAACGATGCCACAAATAATGCAAATGAGATTGTAATGCCTTATCAAAACATTGCTAATCCACAAGAAATATTTGTGAGAATTAATAACGATGGCTTTACCGATTGCTTTGACATCACCTCCTTTTTTATTGAGATATTTGATACGCCAACAGCAAACCAACCTATAAATATTGATGTTTGCGACAACGATAATGATGGCTTCTTTATGTTTGATTTCACAGTCGATGTAGATGCACAAGTTTTAAATACTCAAGACCCTGCTACATTTAGCGTACACTATTTTGAAACTGCAAACGATGCCACAAATAATATAAATGAAATTGTAATGCCTTATCAAAATATCACAAGTCTTCAAGAAATATTTGTGAGAATTGAAAATGATGGTTTTACCAATTGCTTTGACATCACCTCCTTTTTTATTGAGATATTTGATACGCCAGCAGCAACTCAGCCCTTAAATATTGATGTTTGCGACAACGATAATGATGATTTATTTATATTCGATTTTACAGTCGATGTAGATGCACAAGTTTTAAATACTCAAGACCCTGCTACATTTAGCATACACTATTTTGAAACTGCAAACGATGCCACAAATAATATAAATGAAATTGTAATGCCTTATCAAAATATCACAAGTCTTCAAGAAATATTTGTGAGAATTGAAAACGATGGCTTTACCGATTGCTTTGATACCACATCTTTTTTTATCGAAATATTTGATACCCCAACGGTTAATTCTATAGGAGATTTCGAAGTTTGTGATGACACTTCAGATGGTGATAATATGAATGGTCAAACTACAGTAGATTTACTTGAAATAAATACCCTGGTTTTAGGAAGTCAAGATGCATTATTATACTATATTACATATCATAGTTCACAATTAGATGCAGATTCCGGAACTGCCGCATTACCACTCTCCTATTATAACTCAACTCCAAATATCGAAGTGATATTTGTTAGAATTGAAAATATTTTAAATATAAATTGTTACGATACTATGTCGTTTAATTTAGTAGTAAATATCGCTCCTGAAACATTTAATGACACACTTATACAATGTGATGAAGACGGTAATGTAGATGGGTTAACAACTTTTAATTTAACAGAAGCTAATGATGTACTTACTGGCGGGTTTGCCGACAGGTCTACCAAATTCTTCCTCAGTCTTACTGATGCACAAGCCAATATTAACGAAATTGATGGCAACTCCTATGATAATATCACTAATCCTCAAACCATTTACGTACAAGTTATTAACGATATTACGGGTTGTCTTGATTTTGCAGAACTCATTCTGGATGTAAGTCTTACCAATGCTAATGATGCCATACTTACCACTTGTGACGACGATGGCATAGAAGATGGTTTTTATGCCTTTAATCTATCTGATGCAGATGCAGATGTCTTGAATGGAATAACTATAAATGTAACCCTAAACTACTACGAAACTTACAATGATGCGCTTTTAGAGCAAAACCCTTTACCAAACTCATATATCAATACCATGCCTTACTCACATACTATTTATGTAAGAGTAGAAAATGATAACGCTTGCTTTGGTATTAACCAAGTGCAATTAACCGTATTCGAACTTCCTGATATTGAAATTGAAGATGAAGCTCTTTATTGCCTAAATTTCTTTCCACAAACCATAACCTTAACTGGTGGTATAATTAAAGATTTACCTGGTAATTATTCTTACCTATGGTCAACTGGTGAAACAACTTCTGAAATTGAAATAAATCAACCTGGAAGTTATTCTGTAACGGTTACTAACGTTAATGGATGCGCCAAAGACAGAACCATTACTGTACTACCTTCTAATATTGCTACCATTGAATCTGTTGTTGTTACAGACGCTACACTAAATAATACAATTACTGTTAATGTATCTGGTGAAGGCACTTATGGTTTCGCTTTAGATGATAGTAATGGACCTTATCAAGACAGTAACTTTTTCGAAAACGTTGCCCCTGGACTACATACTGTGTATGTTATCGATAAGAAGAATAATTGTGGGATCGTAGAAGAAATTGTTTCAGTAATTGGATTTCCGCTATTCTTTACCCCAAATAACGATTCCTACAACGATACCTGGCAAGTCTATGGGCTTTCTAATCAATTTCAGCCTAACACTACAATATTTATCTATGATCGTTATGGTAAATTATTGAAACAACTTGATCCTACTGGCCCTGGTTGGGATGGAACTTTTAATGGACATAGACTGCCTAGTAATGATTATTGGTTTCATGTTACGCTACAAGATGGAAGAGTATTTAAAAGCCACTTTACTTTAAAATATTAGAATAATTCCAAATTTAAGTTCTAAAATAATAGCCTTTATTTATCGTTATAATTTGAATAAGTTTGCATTTCGTCGATTTTTATTGCGTTTTATCTATGTTTTACCTATGTTTGCGAATTATGTCTTTATTTCATTGAATTAAATCGAAAAGTCTCCAAATACTTGGTGATTTATATATAAACCTACAAGTCATGAAAAGAAGTATTCTTATACGTTTCATTATACTTCTGTGCTGTTGTAATTTTGCTTTTTCTCAACAAGTAACAATCGACAATAGTATTTCAGTTCAAGAACTTATTGAAGATCATTTAGTCGAAGGCTGCGTCCAGGTATCTAACATAACTTCGACAGTAAATGGTAATGTAGATGGGTTTTCTAGCTTTGGTTTTTTTCAAAGAGCTTCTTCAAATTTTCCTTTCGAAAATGGTATTGTACTTGCAACCGGTAATGCTGCATCAGGCGGAAATACTTTTAATGACCAAGACTTAAATGAAGGCTCCATAAATTGGGGAACAGATCCAGATTTCGAAACAGCTTTAGGAACTACAAATACTTTCAATGCAACTTCAGTAGAGTTCGATTTTATCTCCGTAACTAATCTTGTACAATTTGATTATCTAATAGCATCAGAGGAGTATGGCTCACAATACCTTTGTGATTATGCAGATAGTTTTGTGTTTTTAATTCGTGAGACCGCAAGTACTGGCCCATACACCAATGTTGCATTAGTCCCAGGAACATCTACTCCTGTAAGCACAAACTCAATTCATGCAGAAATTTTTGGATTTTGCCCTCCTGAAAATGAAGCCTTTTTTGATAATTACGACATTGGAGATACAAATTATAATGGTAGAACAACAATCCTTACAGCTTCAACAACGATAATACCCAATGTGCAATATCATGTTAAACTTGTTATTGCCGACGGATTTGATCAAAATTTCGATTCTGCTGTTTTTATTCAAGGAAATAGCCTAACTCCTGAAGTTAATTTAGGTGACAATGTAACCACCTGTGCCGACACATTAACTTTAAATGGAGATATACAAAATATTTTGGCAACTTACAATTGGTATTTAGATAACACTTTAATAGTTAATGATGGCCCGCCAACATATACTGTAACACAACCCGGGACATATAGAATTGAAATATTAATTCCTTTAAATGGTGAAACTTGTATTATTGAAGATGAAATAGTTATTGATTTGAGCACAGAACAAACTGCAAATCCTATTGCAGATTATCAACTTTGTGATAGCAATGGTAATGGTTTTGAAACGTTTGATCTATCGACAAAAGATGCCGAAGTAATTGCTTCTGTCCCTCCGGCAAATTATACGCTCTCTTATCACTTCTCTTTAATTGATGCCCAGAACAATACTAATCCAATTACAACTCCGTTTCAAAGCTCTGGAACCCAAACTATATATGTTAGAATAGAAGATGTAGATGTTGGCTGTTTAGCATTTGCTCCAATTAATTTAATAGTGAGCCCTTTACCGGCAATTACAACCCCAGCGCCATTTAGTCTCTGTGATGATGCAATTGCAAATGGTTTTACAGATTTTGATCTATCTCTTATTGATGATTCAATTATTTCAGGACAGGCTAATTTAGTAGTCACTTACTATCTCACACAAATTGATGCCAATAATGGCATAAACGCACTAGCATCTCCTTACACAAATATTAGCAATCCTGAACAGCTCTATGTAAGAGTTACAAATGCACAATCAGGTTGTGTAAGTACTACAACAGTAGAAATCGAAGTTGTAGATAATCCTGTAATAAATATAGATCCTGTATATATTGATGCCTGCGATTTAGATCATGATGGTTTTGCATCTTTTAATTTAAACGATGCAGTAAATGAAATATTACAAGGCTTAACTAATGTTACTGTTACATTTTATCTCACACAAGCTGATGCAGAATCTGGAACTAACCCAATTGGAAATAACAATAATTATCCTAACATAGACCAAGACGAGCAAATTATTTATATTCGGGTTGAAGATAATACCACAGGTTGTGCCAGTATAAGGCCTTTTGAAATTCATACCAATTTATTACTTACCGGAACAAATATTCAAGATTTTGCGTTATGTGATGATGATGGTGATGGTATTGTAGATTTTGATCTCGGTAGTGTGGCAATTGCTATCATTAATGAAATACCAGGAATAACTATTACGTTTTACGAAACTCAAACCGATTTAAATAATGGCACAAATCCACTTAACCCATTAACTCCATATACAATAACGGAGAGTCCTGTTACTTTGTATTTTGAATTAACCAATGGATCATGTACTGAACAAGCAGAATTTGATTTATTAATAAATCCTTTTTTGGCTTTCACTCCAATTGATTCACAAGATTATTGCGATACAAACGATGATGGTTTTACTGAAATTGATTTATCAACCTTCGACTTATTAGTAACTGGAGGCAACATAGATTATAATGTTTTGTATTATTCAACACTAGCTGATGCCTTTAATGGTACAAATGTGCATCCAACATTATATACTAATATTACAAATCCAGAAATAGTTTACACAAGAATTCAAAATAATATTACAAATTGTTTCGATGTAACTTCATTTCAAATAAATGTTATTCCCGCTCCTACTGTAACACAACCAAGCGACATTATAATTTGTGATGACGATCAAGATGCCTTTTCAATCATTAATTTAGAAGCAAAAAAATCAGAAATAGTATCTTCTGAAAATGGACTAATAATAAATTTCTTTACTTCAATTGAAGATTTAGACAGTAATATTAATCCAATTACAAACCTTATAGCATATAATGCCAACACTCAAACCATTTTTGTGAGAATTGAAAGCATTGCAACAACATGCTATGCGACAGTAAGTTTTGAT
>JAGLKH010000500.1 GCA_023141985.1 Flavobacteriaceae bacterium
GTATTAGCAGATCTTAATTATCTCTATAAAGATAATAAAATGGATGTAGATGGTACTGTATTGATACGCTGTTCCAATAATGCAAAAGGCGTTATCCGTACAAGTCAAATTGCTACCGGAGAAGAAAATAGTTTTACGGTACAAATTTATGGTGAAAAAGCAGGTTTAAAATGGGAGCAAGAGAATCCAAATTATTTATATCTATTAGAAGATGGCAAACCAATTAGAGTACTAAAACCCGGGCACACTTACAACAGTGAATTATCTCTTGATGGCACAAAATTACCACCCGGACATCCAGAAGGTATTTTTGATTCTATGGGAAATATTTATAAAGGAATCGCAAAGGCTATTAAAAAAGAGCCATACAATGATGGAGAATTCCCTACGATGACTGATGGTGTTAGAGGGATGAATTTTATTGAACGCGTTGTAGAATCTCACCAAAACGGAAACGTTTGGGTTAACATTGATAAATAAGAAGAAAAAATGAATACTATAAAAGGACCAGCCATATTTTTCGCGCAATTCATGGATGATAGACCACCATTTAATTCTTTAGATGGCTTATGTAAATGGGCAAGTGATTTAGGGTATATCGGTGTACAGATTCCTACAACAGATCCAAGGTTAATAGATTTGGAAAAAGCTGCTGAAAGTCAAATCTATTGTGATGAATTCAAAGGAAAGATAAATAGTTACGGATTAGAAATTACGGAACTTTCAACTCATATACAAGGGCAGTTAGTAGCTGTACATCCTGCTCATGATATCATGTTTGATGCTTTTGCACCAAAACACCTTAAAGGAAATTTCAAAGGAAGAACCGAATGGGCAATCCAACAAATGAAACATGCTGCAATAGCAAGTAAAAGACTAAACCTAAAAGCACATGCTACGTTTTCCGGATCTTTACTTTGGCCAGCTGTTCATCCTTGGCCACAACAGCCAAAAGGATTAATAGATATGGGTTTTAAGGAGTTGGCAAATCGTTGGTTACCTATTTTAAATGTTTTTGATGAAAATGGTGTCGATGTATGTTATGAAGTGCATCCGGTTGAAGATATTCATGACGGTGATACATTTGAACGCTTTTTAGCAGCAACGGGAAATCATAAACGTGTAAATATTCTTTATGATCCATCTCATTTTGTATTACAACAGTTAGATTATATTCAATATATAGATCATTATCACGAGTTCATTAAAGCCTTTCATGTTAAGGATTCAGAATTTAATCCAACAGGAAAAAAAGGAACCTTTGGAGGTTATAATGATTGGAGAGATCGTGCCGGACGCTATCGCTCACCTGGAGATGGACAAGTGGATTTCAAGTCCGTATTTTCTAAATTAACTGAATATGGTTGCGATGTTTGGGCTGTATTAGAATGGGAATGTGTTATTAAAAGCCCTGAGCAGGGAGCAAGAGAAGGTGCTCCTTTTATTCAGAGTCATATCATTGAAGCGACCCAAAGAGCTTTTGATGATTTTGCAGGAGCGGAAATAGATAATGAACAACTTAAAAAAATATTAGGATTATAATTAAACGACTAAAAATGAAGAATTTAATAGTATTAATGTTTGTTACATTCGTTTATATGGGATGTAAACAAACAACGAAAGAAAAGGATATTGTAGAAACTAATACAGAAGTAGTGGAGGAAATGGAAGTTACTAAAAATTCAGAATGGATCGTTCTTTTTGATGGGACGTCATTCGATAAATGGCGTGGGTATTTAACAGATGAAATGTATTCCGAATGGACTATTGAAGAAGGAGCGATGGTTTACACGCCTGGAGAGAAAGGTGGAAAAAATATCATTAGCAAACAGAAGTTTACCAATTTTGTATTGTCACTTGAATGGAAAATATCTGAAGGAGGAAATAGTGGTATTTTTTGGAGTGTACATGAAGATAAAAAGTTTCCTGAAGCATATCAAACTGGTCCAGAAATTCAAGTATTGGATAATGCTAAGCATCCAGATGCAAAAGTAGGCGATGGAACCCATAAGGCTGGCTCATTATATGATATGATTGCATGTCCAGATGAGGCCATTAATCCTGCAGGAGAGTGGAATCTATGTATTTTAGAGATAAATCATGAAATAAATCAAGGAAAAGTAAGCATGAATGGCAGTGAAGTAATGACTTTTCCTATTCATGGAGAAGCATGGGATAACATGGTATCCAATTCTAAATTCAATGGTTGGGAAGGATTCGGGAAATACCAAACAGGTCATATAGGATTACAAGATCATGGTGACAAGGTGTGGTATAGAAATATTAAAATAAAAGAACTTTAATAATTGAGTGATTAAATTTCAGGTTTGTTTTTTAATCTTGGAGCTCATGAAAATGGGCTCCTTTTTTTATTCTTTCAATAAAACTGCGTTAAAATGCATTATTGAAAATAATAACAATCATTTAAAGCAATATTGATAATATTTTCAAAAAACATTGGCTATATGTCTGTTATAACAAAATAAATTGTAGGTTTGTCCTATGATTTCAACAAAAAATAAAATACGTACTTCAGTTCCCAGTTTGCGCTTGCGCAATCGCCGCCGCTAATTCTACTATTTAGCACCAACTTTAGTTATATAATTTTATTTTTTCACCTTGAACAAAACACAAAACATAGTATTCTTTCAAAATTTAGTTATTTCTCAAAATAACAAAGGTTCTGTACGTTGCTTTTTTCCACGTCGCCCTTAGGGTGTACTTCTATTATGGGAACTAAGGTGAGTCCGGTTCTACTTCTCAAAACTTAATGATAACAAATATTTTAATTCAAAATCAAAACAATGAAAATTGTTATTGCCGATAAATCACATAGTATTTACGCAAATAGTATTTGCAACACAATTGCTGAGGCTGCTCAAGTAAGAGGAACAGGTATTGCTAAACGAACACCAGAATATATCATCACAAAAATGGAAAATGGGAATGCAGTAATTGCATTAGATGGTAATAAATTTGCGGGTTTTTGTTATATCGAAAAATGGAGTCATGGAAAATTTGTAGCAAACTCCGGATTAATTGTTCATCCAGATTACAGAGGTCAAGGGCTTGCCAAAAAAATAAAGAAAATTGTTTTTGAACATTCCAGAACCAAATTTCCAAATGCCAAAGTATTCAGTATCACAACTGGTTTAGCGGTTATGAAATTGAATAGTGAACTGGGTTACAAACCAGTTACATTTTCCGAATTAACAGACGATCAATCCTTTTGGAAAGGTTGTC
>JAGLKH010000501.1 GCA_023141985.1 Flavobacteriaceae bacterium
TTAAAAAATAATAAAAAGTAAAATGAAAAAATTAGTAATAGCATATAGTGGAGGATTAGACACATCGTATTGTGCGGTCCATCTATCAAAAGACAAAGGATTTGAAGTACATGCAGTAAGTGTTAATACTGGCGGATTTACAGCTAAAGAAATCAATATTATTGAAGTAAATGCATACAAAATGGGTGTTGCCACTTATAAAAATATTGATGCCGTAACAACCTTTTATCAAAGAGTAGTAAAATACCTGATATATGGTAATGTTTTAAAAAACAATACCTATCCTTTATCTGTAAGTGCGGAGCGTATTATTCAAGCTATAGAAATTGTCGAGTACGCAAAAAGTATCGATGCTGAATATATTGCTCATGGAAGCACTGGAGCAGGGAATGACCAGGTACGATTCGATATGATTTTTCAAACTTTAGCGCCAGAGATTAAAATCATCACACCAATTAGAGATGAAAAATTAACCAGACAATACGAGATAGATTATTTAAAAAATAATGGAGTCGATATGCCTTGGGAAAAAGCAAAATATTCTATTAATAAAGGTCTTTGGGGAACAAGCGTAGGAGGCGAAGAAACCTTAACATCAGAAAAACCATTACCAGAACATGCCTACCCTTCACAATTAAAAAAAGAAGGAGAAGAAAAAGTAACGCTTACTTTTAATAAAGGAGAATTAATTGCAGTTAACGGAAAAGAGAATAATCCACAAATAAATATTGAGCTACTGAATGATTTAGCGTCAGCTTATGCGATTGGTAGAGATATTCATGTTGGAGATACTATTGTTGGTATAAAAGGACGTGTTGGTTTTGAAGCAGCAGCAGCTTTAATCATCATTAAAGCGCATCATTTATTAGAAAAACACACGCTTACCAAATGGCAATTACAACATAAAGAATATTTGTCAAGTTTTTATGGAATGCATTTGCACGAAGGGCAGTATTTAGACCCTGTAATGCGAAATATTGAAGCTTTTTTACAAAGTAGTCAAGAACAAGTTTCAGGAGATGTTATGGTGACTTTAAAGCCTTACCATTTTACACTTGACGGAATTAATTCTAACCACGATTTAATGAATGCCGATTTTGGGAGTTATGGTGAGGAAAATAAAGGTTGGACAGCAGAGGAAGCTAAAGGGTTTATTAAAATTCTTGGAAATCAAAACAAAATTTATCAACAAGTAAATTCTTAAATTTATGATACAAGTAGGAATAATTGGAGGCGCAGGTTACACAGCAGGAGAGTTAATTAGATTACTGATTTCTCATCAGGAAACGGCCATTAATTTTGTATATAGCACTTCTAATGCAGGAAATAAAGTGAGTAGTGTACATCAAGATTTGGTTGGTTCAACAGATTTGATTTTTACAGACAAAATTAATACAGAAGTTGATGTCTTATTCTTGTGTTTAGGTCATGGAAATTCTAAATTATTTTTAGAAACGAATTCGTTTTCTGAAAACACTAAAATCATCGATTTAAGTAATGATTTTAGATTGGAAGACGATAAAATATTTGAAAATAAAACCTTTGTTTATGGTTTACCGGAATTACAAAAGGAAGACATAAAGAAAGCAAATTATATTGCAAATCCAGGTTGTTTTGCTACAGCCATTCAATTAGCATTATTGCCCTTGGCACATCAAAATGTATTAGATAAGGATGTGCATGTAAATGCGGTAACAGGTGCAACCGGAGCAGGAACATCGTTATCTAAAACCACACATTTTACCTGGAGAGATAACAACTTTTCGTATTACAAACCATTTACGCATCAGCATTTAGGAGAAATAAATCAAACGGTAAATCAGTTGCAAAATAATTTTTCTTCTGAAATTCTTTTCATGCCAAACAGGGGGAATTTTTCAAGAGGAATTTTCGTTACGGTTTACACCAATTTTGAAGGGAGTTTAGAGGATGCAAAAACGATGTTTAAAAATTACTATAAAGATGCTGCTTTTACATTTGTTTCAGATGAACAAATTCATTTAAAACAAGTGGTAAATACCAATAAATGTTTGATTCATTTGCATAAACACAATAACAAATTATTAGTTACAAGTATAATAGATAACCTATTAAAAGGTGCTTCAGGGCAAGCCGTTCAGAATATGAATTTAATGTTTGGTTTTGAAGAAACTGAAGGGTTACAACTTAAAGCCAACTTTTTTTAAAATATAAACTATGAAAATCGCAATTATAGGAACAGGGAATTTAGGACAATCCATCGCAAAAGGATTGATAACTACTAATGCCATTACAACATTGTATTTAACAAAAAGAAACATTGAGGATATTAAAGATTTTAAAGGATACAAAAATGTTATTATTACTTCTGATAATGCATTGGCAGTTCAAAATTCAGATATATTAATTTTTGCTGTTCAGCCAGCACATTTTGAAGCGATTTTAAAAGCTGTTGCGCCTGTTTTAAATGAAAACCACGTACTAATTTCTACCATTACCGGTTTTTCAATTTCTAAAATTGAAGATATTGTTGGTCAAGATCAATTCGTAATTAGAGCAATGCCAAATACAGCCATTGCAGTTGGGAAATCAATGACCTGTTTATGTTGCAATGAAAATGGTAACAAGCGCATTAAAATTGCGGAAGCTATTTTTAACCGTTTAGGAACATCTATTTCTATTCCTGAAGACCAAATGCAAGCAGCGACAGTGGTTTGTGCTAGTGGTATTGCCTTTTGGATGCGTTTAATTCGCGCCACAACACAAGCTGCCATTCAATTAGGATTTGAAGCTAGTGAGGCTCAAGAACTCGCCATGCATACTTGTGAAGGTGCTGCCAATTTATTAATAACAACAGGTAACCATCCAGAACAAGAAATTGACAAAGTAACCACACCTAAGGGCTGTACGATTGAAGGTTTAAACGAAATGGAGCATAAAGGATTAAGCTCCTCTTTAATTCAAGGTATGGTTACGTCTTTCAATAAAATTAACACAATTAAAACAGAACAGTTATGAGTTTATTTAATGTATATCCATTGTTCGATATTACGCCGGTAAAGGCTCAAGATGTTTATGTGTTTGATGAAAACGGTACAAGATATTTAGATTTATATGGAGGACATGCTGTGATCTCTATCGGTCATTCGCATCCCGAATATGTAAAAAAAGTAAGCGAACAATTAAACAATATTGGATTTTATAGCAATTCAATTCAAAATCCTTTGCAAGTTGAATTGGCAGATAAACTCGGAAAACTTTCAGGTTGCGAAGCGTATCAATTGTTTTTATGTAATTCTGGAGCAGAAGCAAATGAGAACGCATTGAAACTGGCTTCTTTTCACACCAATAAAAAGAAGATTCTTGCATTTAAAAATTCGTTTCATGGAAGAAC
>JAGLKH010000502.1 GCA_023141985.1 Flavobacteriaceae bacterium
CAGTATTCTCTCCATCATTATTACAGCTTTGAATAAATGCTAATGAAACAATAGCAACTCCTAAGAACACTAAGGTTTTTAAACTTTTTAAATTCATTTTTCTTTTTTTAAATTTTATTAATACAGGGACAATAGTATAAATAATAGCAACCTAAACCAATATTTACCTCTCTTATTCGTTGAACTGCATTAACACAATTTTTGTGCCAAAAGCCCTACCTTTTAACACAAAAAAAGACTGCCTTTACGGACAGTCTCTTTTACAATTTTGAATTCAACCTCTCAATCTCTAAACTAACCTTCTTCTGTACAATATTTCCATAATACTCCTGTGTCGTTTGTATTTTAGAGTGTAATAAAAGTGGTAAATAAAGTTGATAACCTGGTATCGTCAACTTGTCAAATTATTTTACAGAAATCTATACTCCTGTAAAGATCCCTTTTTGCTTAAGTTAAACAATATTAGATATAATTAACTAATGTGACACAGTACAATAAATAATTAGTATCTTAATGACCATAATTTTTTGATATGAAATTTCCCAATATTCAAAAAAGAAACCACATAGGAAAGATCCTTTTGACCTATGCAGGGGCTTCCTGGGTTACTATCCAGGTTATAAGTTTAATTATCACCCAATATGATTGGCCTGTAGCCTTTTTAGACATATCTATAATATTATTTCTTTTTGGTTTACCCGCTGCAATTCTATATGCATTATATGGAAACAGTTGGACTAAAAGACTCAAGGTTATTTATGGAATAAATATTCTACTTGCTTTGTCTACAATTAGTTATTATTTTATAAAGCCTGATAGTATTCATCCTAATCAAATTAAATTTTTAAAGTTTAAAGGCGATCAAAAACAGATAGCAAAATCTATACAATCAATCGCAATACTACCATTTTCAAACTTTACCGGAGATCCTGAAAAAGAGTATCTTTCCTATGCCTTACACGATGCGCTTATTACTGAAATGGGGGCTATTAGTTCGCTTCGCGTCATATCTAAAACTTCAACTTTAGCCATACAAAGTCAGAAAAAAAAATTGCAAGAGATTGCAAATGAATTAAATGTTGATGCTATAATAGAAGGATCCTTATTGAGTGTAAATAATTTAATAAAGGTTAATGTATCACTTATTAATGCATTTCCTCAAGAAATTCAACTCTGGTCTAAAGACTATAGTGTTCCAATGTCCGATCTCTTGAATATTTATTCTAAGATTACTCAAAATTTAGCTGAAGAAATTGATCTTTCTTTAACACCACGAGAACAATTTAAATTGACTAAAAACAAGACTGTTGACCCTGCAGCTTATGAGGCTTTTTTAAAAGGAAAATATAGTATGGGATTATTAACTGAGGATGGAATAAAAGCCGCTATGAGCTATTTTGAAAAAGCTATTGAAATAGATCCCAATTTTGCACCTGCATATGCTGGATTAGGTGGTGTTTGGGGATTTCTCAAACAAATGAATTTTATAAGTGCTGATGAAGCAAATCTACATTTTGGGCCTAATATTGAAAGAGCTAAGAAATTGGATAGTACGTTAGCAGAAGTTTATTATTGGCAAGCCATAAAATATATCTGGACTGATTATAATTGGGAAGATGGTGAAAGAGCCTTTAAGAAAGCTATTGAATTAAATTCAAACTCTTCTGAAACCAGGGGGCTGTATTCTAATTTCTTATTAACTCAATCACGTATTGAAGAAGCACGGGAACAAATGGATCTAGCTTTAGCATTAGACAAAAAAAATCCATTTATTTTGACTTTAAATGGTGTAAATTATTTTATTGAAGGAGAAT
>JAGLKH010000503.1 GCA_023141985.1 Flavobacteriaceae bacterium
GAAACGGTTTGTTTGGTTGCTGTTCCGTAGGTTTCTATTATACCACCCGAAACAGCTTTGATGTTAGCAATCTTTACGTCTAAATTAATTTTAATTCTTCCTCCTTCTTGTGCTTTAAGATCTATTTCGTATTGTTTAATAGTGTCTTCAGATGAAATTATAGCGCCTTCATTTGTGTCTATAACATCTATTGTTGTATAATACAATGTAACAGATGTGCTTTTTCCATCAAAACTCTTTTCTAAAATCATTCTAACTTTTAATTTTCCATTTTTATTGATAATTACAACATCTTCGATGTTTTCTCCAGAAATTACCACTTTATTTTCGTTTGATTTAACCAATTTCAATTCTATTAAATCATAAACTTTTAGTTCGGTGAATTCGCCTATAGTTTTTTCTATCGAGTTTTGTGCTATTGCGATTGAGGTTATAAAGATTGTTAAGATTGTAAATATGCGTTTCATGTGTATATTTTTATTATTTTTCAGTGGTCACATGGAACTCGCTAATAATCATTCCCCGGGTGAGAAACTTTTATCACGCAAGTTTCATGTGCTTATTTTTTATCAATAATTATGCCTCTTTTTTACCTATTAACTGAAAATCTAAGTGTCTTTTAGCTAAATCGGCTTGTTTAACCTTTACAATTACCTCATCTCCTAATTGATGCATGTTTTTTGTGTTGTTTCCTATTAATGCATATTGGCTTTCGTCAAAAATATAATGATCATCTTTAATATCACGAATTCTTACCATCCCTTCACATTTGTTTTCTATAATTTCTACATAAATTCCCCAATCCGTTACTCCAGAAATTACTCCTAAAAACTCCTGGTCTTTATGGTCCTGCATAAACTTTATTTGCATATATTTTATAGAGTCTCGCTCTGCTTTTGTGGCCAAATATTCCATGTTGCTGGAATGTTTACATTTATCTTCATAAATATCTTGGTTTGCAGACTTTTTTCCATCAAGATAATACTGTAATAAACGATGTGTCATTACATCCGGATAACGACGGATAGGTGATGTAAAATGACTATAATAATCGAAAGCTAAACCATAATGGCCAATGTTTCTTGTGGTATACTCTGCTTTACTCATGCTTCTAATAGCAAGTGTGTCGACTAAATTTTGTTCTTTTTTTCCGTTAACTTCTTTTAATAAGTTGTTTAATGATGAAGATGTGGTTTTTCGATCCATAAAATTTATTTTATAGCCAAAACGAGAAACTATATTTTTTAAGGTTGCTAATTTATAATCATCCGGTTCATCATGAATCCTGTAAACAAAAGTTTTTTGTGGTTTTTGTTTTCCAACAAACTCTGCAACTTTTCTGTTTGCCAACAACATAAATTCTTCAATTAGTTTATTTGCTTCTTTTGAGGTTTTAAAATATACACCTGTTGGATTTGCATCTTTATCTAAATTGAATCTTACTTCTACTTTATCAAACGAAATTGCACCGGAACTCATTCTTTTTTTACGAAGAATTTTAGCTAATTCGTCTAATTTTAAAATAGCATTTACTAAGGTTTTATCTATTTTATATTCTTCACCGGTTAACGATACATCTTTTGGAATAATATTCTTCTTAGTTTCAATAACAGTTTGTGCTTCCCCGTATGAAAAACGCGCATCACTATAAGTAACCGTTCTACCAAACCATTGATTTATAATTTCTGCTTTGCTATTAATCTCGAAAACAGCCGAAAACGTGTATTTTTCTTCATAAGGACGTAGAGAGCAAGCGCTATTAGATAAAACTTCCGGAAGCATTGGTACAACTCTATCTACCAAATAAATTGATGTAGCACGCTCGTAAGCTTCATCATCTAAAACAGAGCCTTCTTGTAAATAATGGGATACATCTGCAATATGAATTCCTATTTCATAATTACCACCATCTAATTGTTTAAATGATAAAGCATCATCAAAATCTTTAGCATCTCTTGGATCGATAGTAAAAGTTAAATCACTTCTCATATCCCGTCGCTTAGATATTTCCTTTGCTGTAATAGAAGTGTCTAATTTATTAGCATATTCTTCTACTTCGCCAGGAAACTCATAAGGTAAACCATACTCAGCAAGAATAGAATGAATTTCGGTATTGTGTTCTCCTGGTTTACCAAGAATTTTAATAACTTTTCCGTAAGGAGAATCTGCCTTTTCCGGCCAATCTTCAAGTTTCACTAAAACTTTATCACCTTCTTCTGCCTTTAATGTTTTATTTATTGGAACAAAAATATCTTTATACATTTTTGTGTCATCTGCAATAACAAAAGCATAGTTTTTATGAATTTTAATTACACCAACATAATTAGTTCTGGCGCGTTTTATTACTTGTGTTATTTCTCCTTCTAATTTACCTCGTTTTCTTCTTTTATATATATAAAGTTCTACCTCGTCATTATGTAAAGCTTTATTAATATTATTTGAAGCAACAAAAATATCATCTTCAAAATCTTCACAATTAACATAACCAGATCCTTTAGAGGTTAAATTTAAAATACCTGTATAATATTCGGTTTTTATAATAACTTTAAACTTACCTCTTTCAACTTCTTCTATCTCATTTTTAGCTTTTAATTGTTGGAGTTTTTTAATAATTTGATTTCTACTGCTTGCATCATTTAAACCAAGTTTTGATGCAATTTGTTTATAATTAAAAGATTTGTTTCTATCTTTTTTTATAATATTTAAAATTGTATTAGTGAGATTAGAAATATTGTTATTTTTTCTTCTTCTTTTCTTCTTTCTATCCATATATCTATTTGAATTCCAGCAAATCTACATTTTAAAAAATTAATTTATGTTTCTTTATAAATAAGTTTACAAAAATGTTTATTAACAAATAATAGTATAATTACATTTTTATTTTAAAATTTTAAAAAACAATGATGATGTATATAGTTTGTTAATTGTTACTATAACTTTTTAAATTTTATTTTGAAATGTTATAGTTGACATGTTGTTGAATTGTAATTAACACTATATTTTAGTTTAACTCTTTATTTTTAAACGTTTTATTAAATCTGTTAACAGTTGTTTATAACAGAAATTAACCATATTATTTTAATAAGTATTTTTAAAATTAATGTTTATATAATACTTTCTTTCGTTAATAAAACAGTAAAAAAAAAGAGGTTAAATATTTTGTTTTTAATTGTTACTTTTTGATTATAAAATTAGTTAAGTAATAAAAATTTATATTTTAAAAAAGAATAAATAGATATTAACAACTAATTAATATAGTAATTCACATTCGTATTTTTACAAATCATATTTTGTACTTTTATATCTGAAAAATAATAAGATTTCCATCTACATGGAAATGAATTAAACATATTTATTAATGAATATATCAATAGGAAATGATCACGCAGGAACCGAATATAAATTTGCTATTATAAAACATTTAGAAGCAAAAGGTGTTACAGTTAAAAATTACGGTACAAATACTAATGATAGTGTAGATTATCCTGATTTTATTCACCCTGTAGCAAAAGATGTTGAAAATAATAAAGCAGTTTTTGGAATAATTATTTGTGGTAGTGGAAATGGAGCGAACATGACTGCTAATAAACACCAAAGCGTACGTTCGGCATTATGTTGGACTAAAGAAATTACTGCTTTAGCACGTCAACATAACAATGCTAATATTTTAAGTATTCCTGCTCGTTTTACAGCATTACCTCAAGCTATAGAAATTGTAGATACATTTTTAAACACACCTTTTGAAGGCGGAAGACATGAACGACGTGTAGAAAAAATATCTATTCCTTCTTAAATATGGGTCATTTGCACTCACATAATCATTCGCAGCATAATCATCACGATTTAAAAGGAAGAAATCTTGTTATTTCAATATTTTTAAATATTATAATAACTGTATCTCAAGTTATAGGCGGAATATTATCTGGGAGTTTGTCTTTATTAAGTGATGCTTTACACAACTTCACAGATGTTTTATCTTTAATAGTAAGTTATATAGCAAATATTTTATCAAGGAAAAAAGCTTCTATAAACAGAACATTTGGATATAAAAGAGCAGAAATTTTAGCTGCGTTTATAAACGCATCTACTTTAATAATAATAGCTGTTTTATTAATAATAGAAGCTATTAAACGATTTCAAAATCCTCAAGAAATTGAATCTAACCTTGTAATTTGGTTGTCTCTTTTAGGAATAATAGCAAACGGAATTAGTGTGCTCTTATTAAAAAAAGACGCAGAAGTAAACATGAATATGAAAAGCGCTTATTTGCATTTACTAACAGATATGCTCGCGAGTGTTGCGGTACTTATAGGTGGTTTGTTAATGAAATTTTATGAAATGTATTGGGTAGATAGTGCATTAACCTTAGTTATAGCATTATATTTAATTTGGGTTGGGTATGATTTATTAAAAAATTCGTTTAAAGTATTAATGCTGTTTACTCCGGAGGATATCCAGGTAAAAGATATTGTAAAAGAACTACAACAATTAAAAGATATAAAAAATGTACATCATGTTCATATTTGGCAACTCAACGAGTTAGAAATTCATTTAGAAGCACATATAGATTTTAATGACGATATATCTTTATCACAGTTTGATATTATCTTACAAGATATTGAAGAATTATTGTATCTTAAATTTGAAATTAACCATATAAACATACAACCAGAATATGGTAAATGTGATAGTAAAGAAGTGATTGTTCAGGATTAATTTAAATATCATTACAAGTAAAACGAAGCAATCTGTTTCTTATAGTTTCAATTTAAAAGATTCCCACCTTCGTGGGAAATAAATATGTTAAAAATAAAAGCAAAAACATTTAATGAGCTTACACC
>JAGLKH010000504.1 GCA_023141985.1 Flavobacteriaceae bacterium
AAAAAGCGCTACATGTTTTAGGAATTAAAAATGAAATATTAGTTGCTTACACAAGAGTTTTTAAACCAGGCGATTATTTTAAATACGCAAGTATTGGTAGAGTCGTGGTTGCAAAAAACGAAAGGCAACACAAATACGGTTTTGAAATTATGAATGCATCTATAAAGGTAATAAAAGATTTTTTTAACGAAACTGTAATTGTATTATCTGCTCAAACTTATTTAAAGAAATTTTATAATGATTTGGGATTTAAAGCTGTAGGCGAGGAGTACCTTGAAGATGGAATTCCGCATATAGAAATGGTTAAAAGCTAGACTAAACTTTGTTTTTTCCAAAGACCATAATATTTACCTTGTTTTTTTAAAAGTTTATTATGGTCTCCTTGCTCAACAATAGTTCCGTTTTCCATAACTAAAATAGTTTCTGCATTAGCAATAGTGCTTAGGCGATGTGCAATAACAATTACTGTTTTTCCCTGGTCTTTAAAATCATTAATTACTTGCTTTACAATCGTTTCGGAGTTTGTATCGAGTGCAGAAGTTGCCTCATCCATTAGTAATATTTCAGGATTTTTATATAAAGCTCTTGCAATAGCAATACGCTGTTTTTGTCCGCCGGAAAGCATCGCCCCATTTTCGCCAACTTGTGTTTCGAAACCATTGGGAAGTTTTTCAACAAAAGAGGTAATACTTAATTTATTTGATAACTCTAAAATGCGTTGCATATTAGGAAAATGTTGACCCAAAGCAATGTTCTCTATTATAGTACCGGAAAATAAATTAAGTTGCTGAGGTATAACACCTACTAATTGGCGCAAACTTTTGTAGTGGATGTGTTTTAAATCGTAATCTCCAATATATATTTTCCCCTCTTTAACAGGATACAAATTTTGTAATAATGCAATTAATGTCGTTTTTCCGCAACCACTTTCGCCAACAATTGCTGTGGTTTCTTTTGGTTTTATAATAGCATTGAAGTTTTTAAACACTTGTGTTCTTGAGCCATAACGAAACGATACGTTTTCAAAAACAATATTGCCAAGCAATTCTTTTTTTAATACAACCTTGTTTTCGGTTTCTTCTCTTTCTAAATCCATGATTTCAAATAGCCTATCTGCAGCAATTAGAGCATTTTGTATGGTTTTATTCATTCCAATTAACGAAGCCACAGGAGATGTAAAATAACCTATAAGCGCATAGAAAGAGAATAATTCTCCTGTAGTAATTTCCCCATCTAACACATAACCAGAACCTACCCAAAGTAAAATAACAGTAAAAATAGACGCTAAAAATTGAGTAGAAGTACCAGAAAAAATACCGTTTAACCCCGATTTATAAGTTGTAAAAAGTAGTTTAACAAAACGGTTTTCGGTTTTAATGTTCGAAAATTCTTCTATGCCAAATTCTTTTACTGTCCTAACATGTGTAATACTTTCTACCAATTGGGTTTGTAGTTCTGCAGCATCTTCCATAAGCTTACGTTCTACTTTTTTATTGAATCGATTCATTAACCCGTATATGAAAAGATAAAACGGAATTACTAATAGAATAACCAAAGCCAATTTCCAGTAATAAGTAAACATTAAACTAAACGAAAAAATAACGATAAAAATATTGACCAACATATCTATGGCCACATTATTAATAAACGCTCTTATTTTTACGGCATCGCTTATTCTGGAGGTAATTTCTCCAATTTGCATGGTGTCGAAAAAGCGTTGTGGCAAACGCAATAAATGTTTATAATAACCCAAAATGAGTTTTGCATCAATAAGTTGCCCGGTTTTTAAAACAAAAACGCTTTTTTTACTGCCAATATAAACTTGTAGCAAAACAATACCAATCATTGCAAAACTTAGTAGGTTTAGCAGTTTTCTGTTACCACCAACTAACACATAATCAGTTATTTTTTGTACATAAATAGACATAGCTAATCCTAAAACTGTAAAAATCACAGCTCCAAAAAGAGCTTGTATTAATATGGTTTTATGGGGTTGAACCAAATCCCAAAACCTTTTAAAAGCAGATGTTTTTTCGTTATAGGTTTTAAATTGGTCATTCTTTGCGAACAAAATTAAAACACCAGTCCATATTTTTTTAAAATCTTCATAACTATAGGTTATGAGTTTTCCTTTTCCGGGATCCATTACCTCAATAGCCTTTTTAGTAACTTTGTAAATAACCATATAGTGTTGCAATTGTTTGCCAACAATAACATGGGCAATAGCAGGCAACGGTATTTTTGGTATTGCATCTAAAGCTCCTTTTACACCTTTAGCAGTTAAACCCATTTTTTCGGCAGCCTCTATAACACCTAATACATTGGTACCTCGTTTGTCTGTATTAGCAAATTGCCTAATGCGTGCAATGGGTAAATTAACACCAAAATGATTGCCAATAGATGCGAGACAAGCTGCTCCGCAGTCTCTAATATCGTGTTGTTTTATTTTTATTGAGGGCATAGTGTGATTTAAGGGTTAGGATTAATTTTGTCTCTAACGCACTTCGACTGCGGTCAGTATGACATTTTAGCGTAGTATTTAAGTTAGTTTTGTGTAATTTTTTTAAATTGAAGTTTGCTTGCGACTGCAAACTGAGGACTGAACACTGCATACTAAATAATTTTAGGGTTAAACCAATCGTCAACCTTATCAAATAATAAATCGTATAAACTGCGGCGTGTTATAAAATAACGAGTGGTAAGTGTCATCCCTTTTGAAATGTTGGTTTTATAACCATTTTTTAGTTGTAATTGTTTGGTGTATAAACTACAGCGTACTTTAAAAAAAGAGGCATTATTTTGTACGGTTATATTTTTATCAATTTCAATAACTTTACCTTCTAACATTCCCCATTGGTTATAATTAAAGGCATCGAGTTGAAATTTTA
>JAGLKH010000505.1 GCA_023141985.1 Flavobacteriaceae bacterium
AAAATTTTTAATTGTCCCAAAACTTCTTTAAAGCTTCAAAATCGTATGGTTTTGAAATAATTTTTTGGTCTTTATCTAACACATAATAGGTAGGTGTGGCTGTTACATTGTAACTGTTTCCAATTTCGTTTTCCCATTTACCCATACCCAGAACGTGAATAAACTCAGGGTATTTAAGAATTTCGTTTTCCCAACGATTTGACTCTTCTTCTAAGCCAATGGCAATGACTTGTAACCTACCGGTTTCTAATGTTTTTATATACGTTTGAAGCTGTGGGATTTCTTTTAAACAATGCGAACATGTGCTACTCCAAAACACAATTATATATTGCTCTGCTGTATTAAGATCGCTTAAATGTTTTATTGTTGTTGTTTCTCCTTCTACCTCTTCCCAAGAAAAATCAGGTGCTTCATTCCCTATGGATAAACTTTTATATAGTGTTAACCCATTTACAAGTTCTTTGTCATTTAAGGCTTCAGCAATACTGATTAAATAATTATCTGAAATATAGTTTGCAACTTCTTCGAAATTAGAATCAACCATTTGTTGCCATAAGGCTTCAAACAAGGTTTTTTTAGCTATAGGTTTCGCATTATTCATTGCCAAAAAAACAGCATCGATATTCTTTTTATAAGTTGTTGTATCATCTTCGGTTTCCGAAGACATTCCGAACACATAATTAAGTATACGTTCTATTAAAAAATTTGAACTTTGAAGGGTTTCATCATTAAAATCTACATAATCGAAAAAATGAATTTTTAAGTTATTAATATAGGTTTTTATATCTTCAAACTCTTTAGGAATATAAGGTCTATTTGCTTTAATAAAATGTGACGCTATAGTGCCTTTTGCAGCATCTTCAAAACTTGTTTGCGTTTCACTTTGCGTTTCAAAAATTGATGCTAATGCTAATGTATCGCTGCTTTGTTGCCGAAAAAAATTACCAATACTTTGACTAACAAAAGACATACTATTGGTATAAGAACTCACCAATTGATTTTCTATTGAAGATTGATATTCTATTCCTGTTTCTTGATTGTAAGTGAATTCTACATCTTCTTTTGCATTATAAATAATATCGAAATTATTTTCTTCTTGGGGCAATGCATATACTATTTTGTACATGCCCTGAGAAATTGTAGAATCTAATAAAAACTCGAATTCCCCTTTTTCGTTTACTTCTGTATTTGCTACAAAAAGTGAACTTATTGGTGTAACTTCATACAAAATAACCCATTCGTAATCTTTTGCAGGAGACAAACTGCCTTTAATAGTATGTTGCGCAAACACAAGTGTTGGCAAAACCATAATTACAAAAATTAATTTCTTAAGCATAAAACTTTTCTTAATAAGACACTTTTTTTTAATAATGTCACTTTTTATTTTCATTAATTTTCAATAATCAAGCCAAAATAGGTCTAAGAGCCTCTAATGCTTTTTCAATATTATTTATGTGTTCAAAAGTAAGCAATAAACGTAAACCTTTCCGGGTTTGTTTTTCCTTCATTTTACAAAATTTTGGATGTGATTGAACGAATTGTAACACTTTAGTAAACGCCTCACTTTGATAAAATTCACTTTGTTGATTACTAATAAAATAACCTGCTAATTTGCCTTGTTTCATTATTATTTTCTCTAAACCCAATTTAATCGCAATCCATTTAATTCTTACACTGTTCAATAAATCGGCAACCTGAGTTGGTAAATCGCCAAAACGATCTATAATTTCGGATTCAAATTTTAGTAGCTCTTCTTCAGTTTTTAAATTATTAAGTTTTGTATAGAGATTGAGTCTTTCTGTTATATTGTTTACATAATCGTCGGGAAATAACAGTTCAAAATCTGTATCTATAGTCATATCTTTCACATAGTCTTTTGGCTTGCTATCATCTTTCTTATACAAATCTTTAAACTCGTTTTCTTTTAATTCATCAATAGCTTCATTCAATATTTTTTGATAGGTATCGAATCCTATTTCATTTATAAATCCGCTTTGCTCTCCTCCGAGTAAATCTCCTGCTCCACGTATTTCGAGATCTTTCATCGCAATATTAAAACCACTACCTAGTGCTGTAAACTGCTCAAGTGCTGTAATTCGCTTTCGAGC
>JAGLKH010000506.1 GCA_023141985.1 Flavobacteriaceae bacterium
TTTGTTATTGAAACATAGGAGTGAGCTGGAAAAACTGGCACAGCTCCTGTTAAAAAAAGAAGTGGTAGATAAAGAGGATCTCGAAGATATATTAGGAAAACGGAGTATAGAAATTTTAGCAGGCAGCAATGAATAACCTAATCTTTATTGCTTGGTCAGCATCAATAATTAAAAACAAACCAACTACTAAATTTATACTATTTACCAACAATAAAAATACATATTATGGAAAAGGAAGTCTTTTATAATTCAGATTTGCATTTTGAACATAAACAATGGTTACGAGAACTTTCCTTCTGGGAAGATGAGCTAAAATCTTTTAAAAACAGGTTGAGTGATCTCGTAACTCGGTGGACCGATAAGAATATGCTTGCTCAATTGGAACAATATCAAAACCAATTTATTATTCACGCAGAAGTTATTGACAGGATGCAAGATGATATTAATGTACATGAAACCAACATTGCTAAGCATAGTAAAAAAGGGAAAGACATGCTAGATGTTATTCTTGTTAAAAAACATATTGAGTTTAGAGACCGTCTGGAAACTCAAAGACAAATATACAGTGAACTTAAAAAAGGGTTCTTCCGTTTTCTTTCAAAATATATGTAATTGGGATGTCTAAAAACCTTTTGAAAAAGGTGAGCTTAACCAACGGTGTCTTTTATGTCAAACAGTACCTCCTATTCGTTTTATAAACTGTGACAAAACTAAGGCTCCGAATCCAAATATAATAATTAACCCTAATTGATAAGCAGACAAGGGTACCAAAGAAAGTGCTTTAGCCATAGGAGGTATTAAATATGCTGATATTGTCAAAAACACACATAATACGATAGCACTCCATACCCAAATGTTTGTAGTGACTTCATTTTTAAAGAAAGAAAGTTGTCGTCTGGGCATATTGAATATATTGAGAAGCTGTGCAAAAATCAGGGTATAAAAAGCCATATTATTGATTTCAACAGCAGAAAGTTCTAACACAAAATACGCATAAATTGTTATGCCAAGCACTGCAGTAGTAATTGACAAACCATAAATAATGGTCGAAGACCATAATTTTCGGGTCATAATTGGCTCATCAGATTTTCTTGGTGGCAGTTTCATAATATCCTCTTCTCCTTTGCTAAGTCCTAATGCCAAAGCAGGAAATATATCTGTAATAAGGTTTAAGAATAAAATTTGTAATGGTAGTAACGGAGATGGCAAATTCAATATTGCTGCAAGACCAACCGAAATTATTTCTGCCAGGTTGCTGGATAAAAGATATACTACGAATTGGCGTATATGCTCAAAGATAGCTCTGCCTTGTCGTATTGCTAACTCCATTGCGGTAAATTTATCGTTTTTAAGAATGACATCAGCTGCCTCTCTGGCAGCTTCAGTTCCCCGAATGCCCATGGCAATACCTATATCAGCTTTTTTAAGTGCAGGAACATCATTAACACCATCACCAAGCATGCCAACGATATTATTATTTTGTTGATAAAATTTTATAAGATCCAATTTTTGTTTTGGAGTAACTCTTGCAAAAACTGTAGTGCCCAGGAGTTGTTTTGTTTTATTTATATCAAGTTCATGGAGGTCTGGAAAATACTTACCGTGTAACACTTTATCAGGAGAGGCATCAAGTTCCAGCAATCCTATTTCTTCTGCTACTTTTTTTGCTGTTCCGGGATGATCTCCAGTTATCATAACCACACTGATACCTGCATTTTTATAGGTTGCTATGGTTGATGTTACATCTTTTCTGGCAGGATCCATAAATCCAATAATACCAATAAAAGTAAGGTGTTTTAGTAATGTTTCCTGTTTAGGAAGTTTATCAATTTTTTTATAGGCAAAGGCTAATGTTCGTAATCCTTGCGATGCCAGATCATCAACGATATTGTACCATCGATCTTTGTCATTGAATCTTTCTGCTTTACCTTCTTTAAATATTGTATCACAATAGTCAACGATACTTTCAAAAGCTCCTTTGATATAGACATTAAATGCTTCTTTATCTTGATTAACAGTTGCCATCATCTTATTATCTGTATCAAATGGGATTTCCATTTTCTTCAGATTACTTTTTTGAATCACTATTGGATCATAACCTATATGCTCTGCAAATTCTATCAATGCCAAATCAATTGCATCTCCTCGCCTTTTTTCAGCATTAAGAATAACATCATTACATAATATTCCAGTCATGATTATTTTATCAAAAGCCTTTTGGGTTTTTAGTGAATTAAAAAAATCATTATTTTTATGATATACATTCTGTAACAATTTGGTATCAAAGGCTAAGGAGTGTACTTTCATTTTATCTTCGGTAAGAGTCCCTGTTTTGTCTGTACAAATAATATTGGTCGCTCCTAATGTATGTACTGCTTCTAATTTTTTGATGATTACCTGTTGTTTAGATAATTTAAGCATCCCTTGAGCCAATGCAATAGTTGCTACAATGGGTAAGCCTTCAGGGATAGCTGCAACTGCAAGTGCTATACCTGTTTGGATCATTAAAGATAAATCCCTGCCTCTTATATATCCCATTATAATAACTATAATCACCAACAATAAGGTTAACCAAATAAGCCATTTACTAAGCTGATTCAACTTCTTTTCAAGGGGTGTATGCTCCTCTTTTGCCCCCAATCCCATTTGTTGAATTTTTCCAAGTTCAGTATATATACCGGTAGCTATGACTATGGCTTTAGCCATTCCCCTGGTAACCAATGTACCTTTAAAAACCATGTTGTTTTGGTCTGCTATTTGGACGGCGGCAGGTAAGGGAACTGTCTTTTTTTCTATAGGTGTACTTTCTCCTGTTAATGAGGCTTCTTTTACTGCTAGATTTTCATGCATGATCAAACGAGCATCTGCAGAAACTATATCTCCCGTTTCTAATATGATTATATCTCCGGGAACTAACAAAGAAGCTTTTATACGCAAGATTTTACCATCCCGCAAGACGCTGGTTAACGCTTGTCCCATCTTACGAAGTGTTTCCAATGAACGCACGGCTTGTAATTCCATAAAGAAACCTATAGTAACGGTAATAACAATAACTATAAGTATAGCTATACCTTCTGCCCAGTTTCTAAAAAGAAATGCAAACAATGACGCTACAGCTAAAATATATATGATTGGATTAAGAAACTGATCGATAAAAATCAACCATCTCTTTTTTGGTCCTTTTTGTGGTATATCATTCTTACCATACTGTACCAGACGCCTTTGAACCTCTTTCTTATTTAATCCATATTTCACATCACTGTTTAACTGTTTTATAACGTCTTTTGTAGTAAGTGTGAAAGGCTTTTGAATCATGTTTGTGTTAGATTAAATAGTTAAATGAATAAAAAAGCAATGTTTGAAAAGGTTCTTATTTCGATTTTTCTCAAAACCCTTATTTAATTTGATGTTTTAATTACATTCATCCCCCGATATTTTGTACTGCTATCTTCACTTTAAGGTTGGAATTAAGTTCTCTTTTTCAAGACCTTTAATCATTGCTTCTACATAATCCTTAACAGTTTTGTCGATCTCCTTTGGATCCACAATATTATAAGATGCTACCCAAACTAAAGCTTTATCTTTTGAGCTAAAGTCATATAAAGAACTTTCTACATTATATATATTGTAGTTCTGATAATATCCTGGACTAAAATACACTTCTTGATAATAGTAATAATAGCGTCCAAATCTTCTCCAATGACGATTTACCCATTTGTTACCTCTACTGTATACGATTTTTTCATCAACCCCTTTTACTGTAGAAATGAGGACAGCATCATAACTTTTATCAGTTAATTTTTCTAACTGTTCCTGAATTTCCTCTTCTGTTTGCTTTAAGTTAGTGAAATTCATATCAAATACATTAAAACTTTCTTCTGCATGTATTCCTCGAGAATTTAAAGCATTTCTTAATTGCGTCTCAAACATTTTACGTCCCGTAAGATTTTGAGTAATACCAATAATTAGCACCTTTTTTGGTTTAAAATCAGTATATTCTTTGTTCTTCCAACTATCAATGATTCGCGTAGAAGAACAACTCACTAATAACATTGAAAGGATAAAATAAAACATATTTCTCATGACATTAATATTTAGAATTTAATTCAAAACTATATAACCAGTGAAAAAATTCCAATGATTTCCATCATCATATCCTTTTTTATAATTAGAAGCTGTGATGAGTAGAATTTTATCAATCCACTAGCGATCAAAACACCAATCACTAAATGGCTAACTTATTACTCATTTTTAAAGAATAATAATATTAGAGTTGCTTAGCAAAAGTGATATAAATCATTTCAACTTTTACAATTTCTTATTTACTTTGTTAAACTAAATATGGAAGGATGAATTCATTTATCAAACCATTTAATAAAATTAATATTAATGATATCGCAGTTGTAGGCGGTAAAAATGCATCTTTAGGTGAAATGTTTAACCAGCTTTCATTAAAAGGAGTGCATGTGCCAAATGGCTTTGCAACTACTTCGCAAGCATTTTGGGCATTTTTAGAAGAGAATGAACTCAATAAACCATTGATAAAATTATTAGAAACTCTAGATAGAAATACGTATTCAAACCTTAATGAGGTTGGCTCAAAAGCAAGACAACTCATACTTGATTCGAATTTCTCTACACAATTTTCAAATAAAATTTTTGAAGCTTATAGAGAACTTTCAGGCGAAAAGGATATAGATGTAGCCGTGCGTAGCAGTGCTACTGCCGAAGATCTCCCTGGTGCGAGCTTTGCAGGTCAGCATGATACCTTTTTAAACATAAAAGGTAAAGAAACTCTATTAGATGCTGTTAAAAAGTGCATTTCATCATTGTACACTAACAGGGCAATAAAGTACCGGGAAGAAAGAGGTTTTAAACATGAAGAAGTAGCACTTTCTGTAGGAGTGCAAAAAATGATCCGTTCTGATAGAAGTTGCTCAGGTGTTGGTTTTACCATTGATCCCGAATCTGGATTTGAAAATGTCATACTTTTATCCGGAGTTTGGGGATTAGGAGAAAATATTGTGCAAGGTACGGTAAACCCAGATGAATTTTACGTTTTCAAACCTACTTTAAGGCAAGGGCACTATCCTGTTATTCATAAAAAATTAGGAGATAAGGATAAAACAATGGTCTATGATATGTCTAAAGGTCAG
>JAGLKH010000507.1 GCA_023141985.1 Flavobacteriaceae bacterium
AATACTTCTCGAGATTACAATTTTTTGAATTTCAGAAGTACCTTCATATATCTGTGTGATTTTAGCATCACGCATAAAACGTTCTACATGATAATCTTTTACAAACCCATTTCCACCATGAATTTGCACAGCTTCAACAGTTGTATCCATAGCAACTTGTGAAGCATATAATTTTGCCATAGCACTTGATAAATCATAGTTTTTATTATTGTCTTTTTCCCAGGCAGCTTTAATACATAAATGGCGTGCTGCTTCAATTTGTGTTGCCATATCGGCAAGCTTAAAAGCAATGGCTTGATGGTTGCAGATTTCGGTACCAAATGATTTACGCTCTTTGGAATATTTAAGAGCTAATTCGTATGCGCCAGAAGCTATTCCTAATGCTTGTGAAGCAATTCCAATTCGACCACCTGCTAATGTTTTCATAGCAAATTTAAAACCAAAACCGTCTTTACCAATTCTATTTTCTTTTGGGACTTTAACATCGTTAAATTGTAAGGAATGTGTATCGCTTCCACGTATTCCTAATTTATTTTCTTTGGGACCAATATGGAAACCTTGCATTCCTTTTTCAACAATTAAAACATTTATACCATGATGTTTTTTTTCTGGATGCGTTTGTGCTATGACTAAATAAAAATCGGCAGTTCCTCCATTAGTTATCCAGTTTTTAGTTCCATTTAACAGGTAATAATCCCCTTTATCTATTGCAGTAGTTTTTTGAGATGTAGCATCACTACCAGCTTCTGGTTCACTTAAACAAAAAGCACCAAGACATTCTCCAGTGGCCAGTTTTGTTAAGTATTTTTGTTTTTGCTCTTCTGTACCAAAAGTTTCAAGTCCCCAGCAAACCAAAGAATTATTTACAGACATAATTACTGAAGCAGAGGCATCAATTTTTGAAATTTCTTCCATAGCAATAACATAAGAAATAGTATCTAAACCGCTTCCACCATATTTTGGATCTACCATCATACCTAAAAAGCCAAGCTCAGCCATTTTTTTTACTTGTTCGTGAGGAAATTCTTGTTTGTCGTCACGCTCAATTACGCCAGGAAGTAATTCGGTTTGTGCAAAATCACGAGCTGCATCACGAATCATAAGTTGTTCTTCGGTAAGATTAAAATCCATAAATTGTATTAAAAATTGTTGATTTGATAAAAATGCTATGCAAAGATAAGTCTTAAATAACATTTTTTCAATAATGATTGCTATTTTTACACATATGATAAAAACCGAATATAAAGTTATTGGTGTGATGTCTGGGACTTCACTTGATGGTGTTGATTTAATTTATGCTACTTTTAATTTGGATACAATTTGGAAGTTTTCTATACATCATACAGTAACAATAGCTTATAATAATTATTGGCTTGATATTCTGGGTCGCTTGGTTACACTTTCCCAAGTTGAATTGAAGTCTATTGACGAAAATTATACGCTTTATTTAGCGAGTTTGATTAATAATTTTATAAATAAATTCAATATTAAGGATATTGATGCAATATGCTCTCACGGTCATACAGCACTACACCAACCAGAAAAAGGACTGACCTATCAAATTGGAAATTTGGAAAACATTGCTGATTTACTTAAACAAGTTGTTGTTTGTGATTTTCGAGTTCAAGATATTGAGTTTGGTGGTCAAGGAGCTCCTTTAGTACCTGTTGGGGATCAATTATTGTTTCCTCAATATGATTTTTGTTTAAACCTTGGAGGATTTGCAAATATTTCTACTGAAATAAATAATTCCCGAATTGCTTATGACATTTGTCCTGTAAATATTGTGCTGAATCATTATGCGAAACAGCTTGGCTTTGATTATGATGACGAAGGAAAAATTGCTTCGACTGGAAAAGTAAATAACAAATTATTAAATAAATTGAATGCTTTAGAATTTTACAAACAAGATTTTCCTAAATCTTTAGGATTTGAATGGATTAAAGACTCAGTTCTTCCTCTTATAGATGTTTTCAAACTTTCTATTAAAGATATTTTAAGAACCTGTGTTGAACATATAGCAATACAGATTTCTAATGAAATTAGTACAAAAGAAAATGCTAACGTTTTAATTACCGGAGGAGGGGTTTTAAATTTATTTTTAATTCAACAGATTAAAAGTCACACCAATAACGAGTTAGTAATTCCTTCAAAAGAAATTATAGAATACAAAGAAGCTTTAATTTTTGGTTTTTTGGGTGTATTAAAACTGAGAGATGAAGTGAATTGTTTGAGTAGTGTTACTGGAGCTAAAAGCGATCATAGTTCAGGGAAAATATTTCATCCTTAAAAACTTGACAATTTTATATCAAAGCATTTTTAGTTTTTTATATTTGTTACCATTCAGGTTCTAATTAATTTAAAAAAAGAATCCGATAGCTATCAGGCTATAAATTAAATTTAAACTCAAAATATGGAAGCAATAATTATCATTGTATTTGTAATAGGCTATTTAGCAATTACTTTAGAGCATAGTCTTAAAATTGACAAACTTATTCCGGCATTGGTCATGATGGCTATTAGTTGGGCTTTAATTTCTTTAGGAATTGATAGTTTTCCACAATGGTTTGATTCAGCAAGTCATGGCTTAGTAGATGGTTATGCTGGTTTTTCAAATGAAAGCAAAATGCATTTAATGGAAGAAACATTATTGCATCATTTAGGAAAAACATCCGAGATTTTAATATTTCTTTTAGGTGCTATGACTATTGTTGAAATTATAGATTATTTTGATGGTTTTTCAACAATAAAGGGATTTATCAAAACTAAAAGTAAAGTAAAGATACTTTGGTTTTTTACTATTTTGGCATTTATTCTTTCTGCTATTATAGATAATTTGACAGCGACAATAGTACTTATTTCAATCCTTCAAAAAATCGTAAAAGAACGAAATATACGTCTTTGGTATGCCGGTTTAATTATTATTGCAGCTAATGCCGGAGGTGCCTGGTCGCCAATTGGGGATGTTACAACAACAATGCTTTGGATTGGAAATAAAGTAAGTACTGGCCATTTAATAGGATATTTAATTTTGCCATCATTAGTGTGTATGGCTATTCCAACATTAATAGCTTCATTTTTACCAGTATTTAGAGGTAATCTAAAAAACATGGAAGCACAAGACAATAAGCCTGAAAGTAAATTTAGCTCAAAGATGTTATATTTAGGGTTAGCAGCAATTATTTCTGTTCCAGTATTTAAAGTCGTTACTCATTTGCCTCCTTATGTAGGTATGATGTTAGCTTTAGGTTTGGTTGCAACCTTTGCCGAAATATATAGTAGCTCAAAATTTAGTTTAACTGAATTTGACTCTGAAGAAAGTGATGCTCATGCACACCATAGTCCGGTTCATCATTCACTATCTAAAATAGAACTGCCTAGTATATTATTTTTCTTAGGGATATTAATGGCTGTAGCTGCATTAGAATCACTTGGAATATTGTTTGGATTTGCATCAAATTTAAAAGAAACTATGCCAATGATGGGAACAGAAATGCAAGGTACTGAAGTTTCAGATCTTGTAATACTACTATTAGGAATAGGTTCTGCTGTAATAGATAATGTGCCTTTAGTAGCCGCAAGTTTAGGAATGTTTTCAGAACCAATGGATAATCAACTTTGGCATTTTATTGCTTATTCTGCCGGAACCGGAGGAAGTATGTTAATTATAGGATCTGCAGCTGGAGTCGTTGCAATGGGAATGGAAAAAATTAATTTTTTCTGGTATCTAAAGAAAATTTCCTGGTTAGCTCTTAT
>JAGLKH010000508.1 GCA_023141985.1 Flavobacteriaceae bacterium
AAACAGAGTGGCGAAATAAAAATATTCGGGAAAGACCATCGAAAATATGAAGTAGAAGTAAAGAAAAGAATTGGTTTTGTTTATGATACACCTAATTATTATCAACATCTCAATTTAAAACAGCTAAAAAACACCATTGCTCCTTTTTACGAAAAATGGGATGAAGCAGCATTTAATAATCTTATTGATCATTTTAATTTACCATTAAATAAAACGATAAAGAAATTCTCCAAAGGAATGGCAATGAAAAGTTCTATCGCAATTGCGCTATCCCATCATGCCGATTTCATTATTATGGATGAACCTACTTCTGGGCTTGATCCGGTTGTTAGACGTGAGTTACTTGATTTTTTGCGGGAGTTGATGCAGGATGAAAACAAATCCATTTTGTTCTCTTCTCACATTACTACAGATATTGAACAAGTGGCCGATTATATCACCTATGTACAGGATGGGAAGATTATTTTTTCTAAAACTAAGGATGATGTTTTTGAGCAATATGCCATAGTAAAAGGCGGCAATGATTTATTGGATAATGAAACGATAAAAAGTTTTGTAGGCATTAGAACAGGAGAATTTGCTTTTGAAGGACTCACCAAAGATGTTGGTGAATCGAAGAAAGTATTTGGCAAAAATGCGATATACGATAAAGCTAGCTTAGAAGACATTATGTTTTTTACCAATTTAAAATCAAAAAAGAATCGATAAAATGCTGCAGTTAATAATTAAAGACTTTCGTGCTAACTGGATGTATCAGTTATTTAGCTTGGTGATTCTTTTTAGCACAAGTACCTTGTTTATATATCTTATGCTAAAGGAGAATGGCAATGCTGATCCTGAACTGGTGATTTATTTTATGGTAGTGATGCTGAGCAGTAGCATTGTTTCCTTGCTGTTTATGAAAATAGATGAGGTGCACCACACAGATGAAATATTTGCAAGCCTGCCAGTTACAAGAAGTCAGATCGTATTGGCTAAATATAGTACATCCTTTATACAAATTTCATTAGCATTAGTAGCACATTTTTTAGGAGCTCAATTTGGAGCCTACATGGAAGGCAGTATGAACTATCCTGAATTGGAGATTATCTACAAACCAATGCTGTGGCTATCAATATTAATTGCGTTATTATTTTTCAAAAGCTATGCTTATCCTCTTTATTTCAAGTTTGGTTTGACTAAAGGTGCAGTGATTCACAGTGTCATTCAGTTTTGTTTCTTCGCGATTTTTGTGACTATAATGATAAACTATAACAATGCGTGGGCTGATTTTCAACATGGCTTAAAATGGGTAGTCAATCAAAATAAGTTGGAGGTGCTAGCCATATTTACAGCCTTCTTTCTATTGATAATGGGAGGATCAATGGTCTTGTCTACCAATTTTTTTAAAAATAAAGATATATGAACACACAAATGATTTTAAAACTAATTTTAAGAGATTTTAGTGTATATCGTACACGTATTATAGGAGTTTCTCTTATTGTTCTACTGATGGGAATGTTTATGATCTTTATCAACACGAATCTGTCTCGAATGTTTACATCAGGCACTACCTCCTTTATTATTGTTACGATTATTGTACCCTTCTTACTTGAACTTAAAAATAAAAGTGTATGGATTCACACGGCTAGTTTACCAGTTACAAGAAAAAATATGGTGATAGCTCGGTTTTTAATTTCTTTATTTATTATAACAATAAATTTATTGATATGGATCATTGTTTACAATGTGCTCTTGAAAATCCTACATTCTGATCCAAAGTATGCATTGAATAGCAATATGATTATTTTCGTTTGGATGAACTTGTTGATGGGTTTGGCAATTTTTTATTTTGCCTATTTTCGTTTCAACTTTATTGTCGCAATAGGGTTTTATCTTTTTTCGATGATATTTCCTCAACTTTTACAAACGATATTGAATCGTACTACTGGGTTTGTTCTTGAAGATTTCAATCAGCCTCTTGGTTTATCCATAATGGCCTTGACTCTCTTCCTCTTTTCATTTTTCTATTCAATAGTACATTTCCGGAAAAAGGACCTTTAAAACTTAATTAAATACAAAAAAGTCGCTTACTATGGGCGAAGCCCTGCTTAAAAATATAAACTTTAAAAATAAAAATCATGATTATTTCAACAACAGACAAAATACCAAACAAAGAGATTGCTAAAATATTAGGCATTACAAAAGGAAGCACCGTAAGAGCGAAACATATAGGAAAAGATATTTTCGCAGGACTAAAAAGTATTGTTGGTGGAGAACTTGACTCATATTCAAAATTATTGGACGAATCGCGAGAAGAAGCCATGAATAGAATGACTATAGAAGCCCAAACAATGGGAGCTGATGCTATCTTGAATGTACGATTAACAACTTCATCCGTTATGGATACAGCTTCAGAAATTCTTGCTTACGGAACTGCGGTAAAACTATCCTAAAGTAACGATAGCTTAGTTTATTTATAAAATTTATCAATTAAAAAACGAATAACAAAATGAAACTTATCATTAAAAATTTATCAAAAACCTATAAAAATGGCGTAAAAGCGCTTAAAGGCGTCGAATTGTCAGTAAAAGAAGGCGACTTTTTTGCATTGTTAGGCCCTAACGGTGCTGGCAAATCAACCACCATCAGTTGCCTGTCGGG
>JAGLKH010000509.1 GCA_023141985.1 Flavobacteriaceae bacterium
TGGGAGCAAGAATACGAAAGAGGTAAAGTAATGTATCCCGTTAAAGCCGTTGGAGAATCAGATAAAAGAGGAACTGTAGTTACTTTTAAACCAGATGCTTCAATTTTTATACATACTTTAGAGTATAGTTACGATACTTTGGCAAGTCGTTTGCGTGAACTATCGTATCTAAATAAAGGAATTACTATTACTATTACGGATAAGCGACACAAAAATGATAAAGGAGAATTCGAAAGCGAATTGTTTTATTCAGATGAAGGACTTCCTGAATTTATTAAATATTTAGATGCAACTCGAGACCCATTAATGAAAGATGTTATTGCCTTTGAAGGTGAAAAAAACGGTGTTCCGGTTGAGGTAGCTATGATTTATAATACCTCTTATGCTGAAAATTTACACTCGTATGTAAATAACATTAATACGCATGAAGGTGGGACTCACCTTTCAGGATTTAGAAGAGGTCTAACACATACTTTGAAGAAGTATGCAGACAATTCCGGAATGTTAGATAAATTAAAATTTGATATTGCAGGAGATGATTTCCGTGAAGGATTAACAGCTATTATTTCTGTTAAAGTTGCCGAACCTCAATTTGAAGGGCAAACAAAAACAAAATTAGGGAACAGAGAAGTGTCAGCTTCAGTAAGTCAAGCCGTTTCAGAAATGCTAACCGATTATTTGGAAGAACATCCGGATGATGCCAAAATAATCGTTCAAAAAGTAATCCTTGCAGCACAAGCACGTCATGCAGCTCAAAAAGCGCGTGAGATGGTACAGCGAAAAACGGTTATGAGCATTGGCGGTTTACCGGGAAAATTAAGTGATTGTTCGGAGCAAGATCCTGCAAAATGTGAAGTGTTTCTTGTTGAGGGAGATTCGGCAGGTGGAACAGCGAAACAAGGTCGTGATAGAAAGTTTCAAGCGATTTTGCCGTTAAGAGGTAAGATTCTTAATGTTGAAAAAGCAATGCAACATAAGGTATTTGAAAATGAAGAGATAAAAAATATCTTTACTGCACTTGGAGTTACCATAGGAACCGAAGAAGATAGTAAAGCACTTAACCTTTCTAAATTACGTTATCACAAAGTTGTGATTATGTGTGATGCGGATATTGATGGAAGTCACATTGAAACACTAATATTAACGTTCTTCTTTAGATACATGAAAGAATTGATTGAAAATGGACACATTTATATTGCGACACCACCATTATATCTTGTTAAAAAAGGTGCTAAAAAACAATACGCTTGGAGTGATAAAGAACGTAATGAAATAGTAGAAAATTTTGGTGATGGCGCTAAAATACAACGTTATAAAGGTCTTGGTGAAATGAATGCAACACAACTTTGGGACACAACCATGAATCCTGAATTTAGAACATTAAGACATGTGCAGATAGATAATGGTACAGAAGCAGATAGAATTTTTTCTATGCTAATGGGAGATGATGTGCCACCAAGAAGAGAATTTATAGAAAAGAATGCCATTTACGCAAATATTGATGCGTAATACCAAACAAAAATATAAAATAGTCCAATCTTAGAAGATAAATTCCAAATTTCAGCGTTAAAAATACTCGTCGTATCTATG
>JAGLKH010000051.1 GCA_023141985.1 Flavobacteriaceae bacterium
AATTGGTAATTATTGGGTAACTGTAACTACAGAGTTTAGTTGCGAAACAACTCATAATTTTTCTGTAACTACATCAGAACCTGCAAATATAGAATTCACCACAACAGTAGATTTTTCAAATCCGAATAGTATCACTGTAAATGTAAATGGTATAGGTAATTATGTGTATTTATTAGATAATGGCCCAGAACAACAATCTAACTTTTTTAATGACGTTGCTCCAGGTTTACATACAGTAACTGTAAGAGATTTAAATGGTTGTACAGATGCCATTAGAGAGGTTTTTGTAATAGATGTGCCTTTATTTGTAACGCCTAATGGTGATGGTTATTTTGATACCTGGCATATTATAGGTATTGAGCGACTCCCAGGTACTATTGTACATATCTTTAATAGATATGGTAAATTACTTAAAACACTTTCACATACTTCACCAGGTTGGAATGGGACTTTTAATGGTTATATGATGCCTGCCACAGATTACTGGTTTATTGCAGATGTTATAAAAGATAATACACAATTTGAAGTCAAAGGGCATTTTACGTTGAGGCGATAACTATATTCCTGCGCAGGCAGGAATCTTTTAAATATTATTCCTGCTGTAACTCATTAGTTCTTCGAGTAGAATGCATATCACTAAAAATCCGCAAAACATCATTAATTTATGTAAATTTGTTTATAAACTAAGTTAGTATACATATAAAAATAATATTTCAAATGGCATTATTAAATGATTAATTGTAATGGAATTTGTATAACTATCTATTGCTAATTAAACAACACTATTAAGTGAAATAAAATTATCTGTCATTCCTGCGTAGGCAGGAATCCATTTTGTTACCTTGTAGATTCTGAAACAAGTTCAGAATGACAAAAGCATATTTTTAATGAAATTCAAAATTGAATCAAAATTCAGTCCAACAGGAGACCAACCACAAGCCATAGAACAGCTTACAAAAGGAATCCTATCTAACGAAAAATATCAAACACTTTTGGGTGTAACTGGTTCTGGAAAAACCTTTACGATTGCTAATGTTATTGAAAAAGTGCAACGCCCAACGTTGATCTTAGCACATAATAAAACTTTGGCAGCTCAATTATATTCTGAATTCAAGCAATTTTTTCCAAATAATGCTGTAGAATATTTTGTGTCGTATTACGACTATTATCAACCTGAAGCCTATATTCCAGTTTCCGGAGTTTATATAGAAAAAGATTTATCTATAAACGAGGAGATCGAAAAAATGCGTTTAAGTGCAACCTCATCGCTGCTTTCTGGCCGTCGGGATGTATTAGTTGTTTCTTCCGTTTCTTGTATTTATGGTATTGGTAATCCTGTAGAATTTCAGAAAAATGTAATCACATTAAAACGTGACGAAGTCATTTCAAGAACAAAATTATTGCATCGCCTTGTACAAAGTTTATATTCTCGTACTGAAGCAGATTTTAATCATGGTAATTTCAGAATAAAAGGAGATACTGTAGATATTTTTCCAAGCTATGCAGACGATGCGTTTCGTATTCATTTCTTTGGCGATGAAATTGAAGAGATTGAAGCATTTAATATTCAAACAAATCAAGTTATTGAAAAGTACGACAGACTCACTATTTATCCTGCTAATATGTTTGTAACCTCCCCAGATGTGTTACAAAATGCCATCCATCTCATTCAAAAAGACATGGTAAAACAAGTCGATTATTTTAAAGAAATTGGGAAACACCTGGAAGCCAAACGTCTTAAAGAACGTACAGAATTTGATTTGGAGATGATTAGAGAATTAGGATATTGTTCTGGCATCGAGAACTATTCGAGATATTTAGATGGCAGACAACCCGGAACTCGGCCTTTTTGTTTATTAGATTATTTTCCCGATGATTATTTAATGGTTGTAGATGAAAGCCATGTCACCATTTCTCAAGTACACGCCATGTATGGTGGAGATAGAAGCCGAAAAGAAAACCTGGTAGAATATGGTTTTCGCTTACCAGCAGCAATGGATAATCGTCCATTAAAATTTGACGAATTTGAAGCTATACAAAATCAGGTGATTTACGTAAGTGCAACTCCTGCAGATTACGAATTACAAAAAACCGATGGTGTTTATGTAGAGCAAGTTATTCGTCCAACAGGATTATTAGATCCAGAAATTGAAGTACGTTCCAGCCTCAACCAAATTGATGATCTTATTGAAGAAATTCAGCTTCGTGTTGAAAAAGATGAACGCACTTTAGTAACTACACTTACTAAGAGAATGGCTGAAGAGCTTACTAAATATTTAGCCAGAATTCAAGTTCGTTGTCGCTATATACATAGCGATGTTGACACCTTAGAACGTGTCGAAATTATGCAAGACCTTCGTAAAGGGTTATTTGATGTCTTAGTTGGTGTAAACCTCTTACGTGAGGGTTTAGATTTACCAGAAGTGTCATTGGTTGCTATCTTAGATGCAGATAAAGAAGGCTTTTTACGTTCTGCACGTTCCTTAACTCAAACCGTTGGTAGAGCAGCACGACATCTAAATGGAAAAGCTATTATGTATGCTGATAAAATTACTAATAGCATGAAAAAAACAATTGACGAAACAAATTATAGACGTGAAAAACAAATAATTTATAATACTGAAAATAATATTAAACCAAAAGCAATTAATAAAAGTTTAGATAATGCACTTACTAAAAACTCTGTAAGCAGCTATTATTACGAATTGGAAGCTCAAAAAGCGGCAGAACCGGAAAGTGAATATTTAACCAAACCCCAATTAGAAAAGAATATTAGAGAAAGACGCAAGCTTATGGAACAAGCTGCAAAAGAATTAGATTTTATACTTGCTGCAAAATTAAGAGACGACATAAAAGCCTATAAAAGTAAATTAGAAAAGCTGAATATATAAACTACTATTTTCAAAATAGCAATAAAGACTGCAAACTGCCACTGAATACTAAAATTCTCTCGCAAAGTCGCTAAGACGAAGAGTCATTTGGGTATTAAAAACTGATTTTTATATAACTTTCTAACTATAATCTTTATTTCATCTGTAAACTGCTAACTGAAGACTGAAGACTGAAGAC
>JAGLKH010000510.1 GCA_023141985.1 Flavobacteriaceae bacterium
TCCTTTTTTTACAGACTTAAATTCTGTTGCTGTTGCAGATGTTAATCCTATTAACATCATTGCTAATACTAATATCATTTTTTTCATAGTAAAAGGGTTTTAGATTATGCCTACTCATTTAGCTTTTCGGCTTACGCTATATGTAAAGCGTTTTTCAATTAGCGTGCCAAAAATGTTAAGTGCTGATTATGAGGAGGTAATGTGATTCAAAATAGAAAGAAGAATCTTGAAGTGTGTAAAAACTTTAATAAAATCAATGCAAAAATTATAAAAAAATTAGTAATAGATTATTTGTTGTACATTTATAACAGCTCTCCAGATATATTAAACTTCCTTCGTTAAAATTTTTTACTATGAAAAAATGTATTACAAGTTTTCTACTGCTATTATTTATTTCATTTACACTCAATGCGCAATCTAATAATGCTACATCTAAACATGAGAGCATAGATATTTTAATGCAACATTGTTATGATAATGGTCTTTTTAACGGAACCATTATGGTAACACAAAATGGAGAAGTTATTTACAAAAATGCTTTAGGTTTTGCCGATAAAGCAACAGATAGGGGGCTTACAAACGAATCTGCTTTTTATTTATGTTCGGTATCCAAACAGTTTACAACTATGGCTGTAATGATTTTAAAAGAACAAGGAAAACTAGACTATACTGATACGCTTTCAAAGTATTTTTCTGAATTTCCAAGCTATGCTGATACTGTAACTATTAAACATTTAATGACTCATACTTCGGGAATTCCTGATCATTATAATTTAGGAGCTTATAAGGTTGGACTTAATAACCAAGATGTTTTAAAATTATTGTTAAAACAAGAAAAACTCGATTTTTCACCTGGAGAAAAATACCAGTATAGTAATGGTGGTTATGTGCTTTTGGCGTTGATAATTGAAAAAGTAGCAGGAATGTCTTTCCCTAATTTTATGGATACTACTATTTTTAAACCACTTGGCATGAATAATACTTTAGTGTTTGACGAATCTAGCCCTGAAATTATTAATAGGGCTGTAGGTCATAATATGGCTGGTGAGCTTGATGATTACGAAATATTTACATCAGGAGCAGGAGGAATCTTTTCAAATATTGGAGACCTTCATCTTTGGGATAAGGCCTTATATACCGAAAAACTCATTTCTAAAACTAGTTTAAATGAGGCATTTACACCTACAACTCTAAATAGTGGAGCGCTTTCTAATTATGGTTATGGTTGGGGAATTAGTGAAAATGAAGATAAAAAAACAGTACAACATTCTGGTAGTCTATCAGGATACAGAACATATATAAGAAGGAATTTAAATGATAATAGTGGTTATATTTTGCTTACTAATAATGGAGCTGCGTTTAAAAGTGGGAGTATAAGACAAGCTCTAGATAATATTCTTAATAACGAAGTTTTCGAGTTGCCTAAAATTCCAATTTCTACAAAATTAGCAATTGCTTTAAAAATTAATGATGCCAATACAGCTATAAATAAAATTCAAACAATTTTAAATGAAAACCCTGATGAATATGAGGTTGATGAACAAGCAATTAATTCTCTTGGATATAATTACTTAACTGATAATAAAGTAAACACCGCTTTAGCCATATTTAAACTTAATGTTAATTTTAATCCATCGGCATTTAATGTTTACGATAGTTTAGGTGAAGCACTATTAGCCAATGGAGATACTATAAATGCAGTTAATAATTATAGAAAATCGTATACGCTTAACCGTAATAATAAGAATGCGATTACTGTTTTAAAAGGTATTGGAGTTGATACTAGCGATTTAACAGTACCGATAGTAGTTCCTATTGAGATACTTGAAAGTTATGTAGGCAAGTATGAATCACAACCAAATTTTGTGTTTGACATTTCAATGCA
>JAGLKH010000511.1 GCA_023141985.1 Flavobacteriaceae bacterium
GGAGTCCTTATTATTGGGGAAATCCCTATTACAATAATGTTTCTACTTCTACCGAAGGCACGTTATACATTGATTTAATTGACGCTAGTAAGAAAGAACTGGTTTGGCAAGGAATGGGAACCGGTTACTTAACTCAAAGAATGGAGAAAAAAGAAGCGCGTTTTAAAGAATTTGTCTCCAAAATAATGGAAAAATACCCTCCGGGATTGCAATAATAAAATTAAAAAATGCGACTCAAAATTGAGACGCATTTTTATTTATATATAATTTTAATTTAAGTTCTCTGTTTAATCCTTAATAGTAGAAGTCGCTACCTTTGTTTTACCATAAGTCATTTTAAGGTCGTTTAATACATTAAGTGCTTCTTCTATATATACATCTTTACTTAAACTTGTATGCCAACGTTCTCGCTTTTGCTTTAACACAGTATCTTTTTTGGTAAGAGCTAATTCGTAAGGTAAAGACTTAAATGTTAAGTCTGTTTTATAATCTGATAGTTTTTCAAAACGTTTTGCTTCTTCTTCATTAAGCTCCAATTTCGCTTTATATGTTTCATAATTAAGCGAATACAAATTCCGATCTCTAATTTTTTTTATCCACCGCGCATTTTCATCAATTAACTTAAGCTGCTCACTATTCGCCATTCTCTCTTTACTTTTCTTAATTGTTGTTTCATAATCAAAATAACTGTTCCAAAGGCTAAAATCTGCAGCGTCAATCTTATCCCATGGTAATGGATTTTCCTGGTCTCTTTCTCCAATATCTATATAACTATAACGATCAGGAACCACGACATCGCTTTTAACACCTTCTAATTGGACAGAACCGCCATTAATTCTATAATATTTTTGTGTTGTAAATTTTATCGCTCCTATGTCACCACTGGTGTTTTTTCTTACCATGCGATTCAAGTCTAAAACTTGTTGAACAGTTCCTTTACCATATGTTTGTTTACTTCCTAATATAATAGCTCTTTTATAGTCTTGCATTGCTGCTGATAAAATTTCGGAAGCTGAAGCAGAAAGCTCATTAACTAAAATTACGAGTGGTCCATCCCAAACAATTGATCTATCCCTATCTCTTAAAACTTCTTTTGGTTCTCCAGTAGTTTTAACCTGTACAACTGGACCTTCTTTAATAAATAATCCTGCTATATCTACTACAACAGGTAACGAACCCCCTCCATTATTTCTTAAATCGAGAACAAGCCCTTCCATACCTTCGCCTTTTAAGCGTTCTATTTCTCTTTTAATATCACTTGCAGCATTTCGTTTTTTATAATCTTTAAAATCTACATAAAATTTTGGGAGATTAATTATACCAAAATTTTTATTGTCCTTTTCTACAATTGATGATTTGGCAAAAGTCTCTTCAAGTTCTACAATATCACGAGAAATAGCCAGATCTTGTATAGTTCCATCAACCTTTTTAAGTGTTAAAATTACTTTAGTCCCTTTTGGCCCCTTAATAAATTTTATAGCATCTGCTAAACGCATACCAACAACATTTACAGCTTCTTCTTCATTTTCTTGTCTTACTTTTAAAATGATATCTCCTACTTCTAATTTGTTTTGCCTCCAAGCCGGACCTCCGGAAATTACTTCGTTAATAGTAATATTATCCATTCGTTTTTGAAGCCTTGCTCCTATACCTTCGTATTTTCCAGACATAGCTACATCAAAACGGTCTTTATCTTCTGGCGCAAAATAATACGTGTGCGGATCGAATTCTTCAACAATAGCATTTATATATACCGAAAACCAGTCTTTACGTTCTCTCTCACCAATAAAATCGTATAACTCATTTAAAGAGCGTAAGGTAACATCACGTGCTTCTTGCACTAATTCTACCTCAGTTTTAACAATAATATCCTTTTCTTCTTCTTCTTCATTAAAGAACTTTTCTTTTTCTACATCACTTAGAACATCAATTTCTACATCACTTAGAACATCAATATTCTTTTCCTTTGCACTCCTGTTTTCTTGCTCAGTCACAAGATCATGATAATTGGCTATGGCAGAAAACTTAAGTTGTTTTCTCCAGCGCTCTTTCATGTCCTTTTTTGATTTTACATAATCGGCATTCTCATAATCTGCGTTAAAATTTTCATCAATACCATAATCAAAAGAATTTGCTAAAACCTCTTTATAAATAGCTTTAGATTCATTAATTCTTTGTAATAAACGCTCGTATGTTAGATTGAAAAACGACAAATCATATGCAGTAATTTGATCGTCAATCTCTGCTTTATAGGCTTCAAATTCATTTATATCCGACTGATAAAAATATCTTTTAAAAGGATCAATCTGATTTAAATAATGTTGGTAAACACCTTCGGAAAATTCATCATTCATTTCCTTAGGATTAAAGTGTCCTTTTTCTAAAACATAAGTAATAAGCCGTATAAGTAGCTTGTCTTTATCAGGGTCTTCAAAAGTTTTAGTAGTAAAACTACAAGATGCAAACGCTAATAATAGTGTTAGCAATAATATATTAAAATTCCTTTTCATTTGTCAATAATATTTTTTTCAATGGTTTCATGGAACATCAAAATAGTCATTCTATTTAGGTATCAAAATTTTAGTTTTGGATGTTTCATCTGTTTAAATTCAATTTCAATTAAGCAAAATCTGCTCCTAAAATAAAGAAAATATTATGCCAAAGTTAAGTTATCCTATTAATTTTTTGTTAAACACATAAAAATCCAAATTAAAGCATGAATTTACTTACTTTTGTTTTAACAATGCTCTATCATAAATCTATTTTCTATATATGCACAAGAAACCTTTAATTTTGGTAACTAACGATGATGGAATTACGGCTCCTGGAATTCGTACTTTAATAAAAGTTATGAATAGTATTGGAGATGTTGTGGTTGTCGCTCCTGATAACCCTCAAAGTGGAATGGGTCATGCAATAACTTTAGATTCTACATTACATTGCAAAGAAGAACACATTGATAATGGTTCTCAAACAGAATACAGCACCTCCGGAACACCTGCCGATTGCGTTAAACTTGCTATTCATGAAATATTAGACAGAAAACCAGATATCTGTGTATCTGGCATAAACCATGGTTCTAATTCGTCTATAAACGTAATTTATTCCGGTACGATGAGTGCTGCTATTGAAGCTGGTATAGAAGGTATTCCGGCAATAGGTTTTTCGCTTTTAGATTACAATTGGGATGCAAATTTTAAACCTCTTGAAGATTATATAAATATTATAACCACTAATGTTTTACAAAATGGATTGCCTGAAGGTCTTGTTCTAAATGTTAATTTTCCTAAATTGGATAAAAAAGAAATTACTGGCATAAAAATTTGCAGGCAAGCCAAAGCCAATTGGATGGAAAAATTTGATAAACGTCAAAACCCTCAGGGAAAAGATTATTATTGGCTTACTGGTAAATTTGTTAATTTAGATAATGGGGAAGATACAGATGAATGGGCTTTAAATAACGGTTATGTTTCCGTTGTACCTGTACAGTTTGATTTAACAGCACATCATTTTATTCAACAATTAAACACCTGGGATTTTAATGATTAAAAACGAAGTTGTTATAGGATTTCTAATTGGCCTGATTGCTAACGTAATTGGTCTTTATATAGCATCCCTACTCTTAGGAAATGGTGATGGTTTCATGGCTGTTATTAACACTGCTATAGTTGAAGGTTTTATAGGAAAATTAATAAGTTTAGGAGCTATTTTAAATTTAATTGTTTTTTTTATTTTTATAAAGAAGAAACAGGATTATCGCGCCAGAGGTGTACTATTGGCTACTGTTTTAGTAGCCATAATTACATTTATCATTAAGTTATAAGAACATGAAATATTACATTATTGCTGGAGAAGCATCTGGAGATTTACATGGTTCGAACCTAATGAAAGCATTATTGAGACAAGATCTTAATGCTGAATTTAGATTTTGGGGTGGTGATCTTATGCAAAATGTGAATGGCACTTTAGTAAAACACTATAAAGAACTTGCTTTTATGGGCTTTTTAGAAGTGATTATGAATTTGAGAACCATTACTAAAAACTTATCATTCTGTAAACAAGATATTTCAGCATTTAATCCAGATGTAATTATTTTTATTGATTATCCCGGGTTTAATTTACGTATTGCGAAATGGGCCAAACAAAAAGGATTTAGAACACACTACTACATTTCTCCTCAAATTTGGGCCTGGAAAGAAAACAGAATTAAGGATATTAAACATGATGTAGATAAAATGTATGTTATCCTTCCTTTTGAAAAAGTTTTTTACGAAAACAAACACAACTATCCTGTAGAATTTGTTGGACATCCTTTAATAGATGCTATTGCTGATAAAACTGTGATTGATGAATATGAATTTAGAGCACAATACGAGCTGAACGAAAAACCTATAATTGCATTATTACCAGGGAGCCGAAAACAAGAAATACGTAAAATGCTTTCGGTTATGTTGAGTGTTGTTAATGATTTTCCAGACTATCAATTTGTTATTGCCGGAGCTCCGGGTCAAGAGTATAGTTTTTATATGCAGTTTATAGATAATCCAAACGTGCATTTTGTAAGCAACAAAACTTATGATTTATTAAGTGTTTCAACAGCTGCTTTGGTTACTTCGGGAACTGCAACATTAGAAACTGCACTTTTTAAAGTCCCCGAAGTCGTTTGTTATAAAGGCAGTTGGTTATCTTACCAAATTGGTAAACGCTTGGTTAAGCATATAAAATATATTTCGCTTGTAAATTTAATTATGGATGCCAAAATTGTAACGGAGTTAATTCAAAATGAATTTAATACTAAAAACCTTAAACAAGAACTCACTATAATTCTTGACAAATATGAGCGCACTAAATTCTTTATGAAGTATTATGATTTAGAGAAAAAATTAGGTGGAAAAGGAGCAAGTAAGAAGGTTGCTGAATTTATATATAATAGTATAAAATAAACCATTATGTACTAAATAAAATACCATAGGTTTAACCCAAATTACGCATTAGAACTTCGTTATGAAGGTTAAAACCACAATAAAATATGACTTTTATAAGTTTTAGCATAGCATCGTTCTGGTTAAACTTAAAAAAGTAGTGAAACGTTATATTTTGCAGTTGTTTTAAGATGTAATAGATTTTTTAATGCATAATTTGGGTTTAGCATCGAATGAAATTTGAATGATTATTTTAGATAGTGCCAGCAAGAAAACAGACGATTTTTACAAAAAGAATTATTTTAGATGAGATTTTTACTTTTTGGAGATTTAGTGATGCCTTAGCATCAGTAAATTGAGAAAAATGAAAATATCGC
>JAGLKH010000512.1 GCA_023141985.1 Flavobacteriaceae bacterium
TTAGTAGCGGGAGCTGGACTCGAACCAGCGACCTTTGGGTTATGAGCCCAACGAGCTACCTACTGCTCTATCCCGCGATATAGGATTGCAAATATACAACGCTTTTTATTTCTAACAAGCTTTTAAACATAAAAAATGCCATTCCAATTTGAAATGGCATTTAACCAATTTAAAAATTATTACTATGATTAAATTTTCATTTAGTCGGTATCAACTAAAGCTGAATTTTTTGTTTCGTTTAAGTTTACATACTCAAATTGTAGCATTGTAGGTATGCTTTTTGCTAAAGCTGCAAAGTCTCCTTTTAAGTCGTTATTATTAAGCATTAAAATCTTTAATTTTGTAAGATTAGCAAGCTCGTTAGGAATAGTTCCATAGAACAAATTATCTGATAATATTAGCTCTTCTAAATTTACTAAATCTCCTAAATTAGAAGGTACAGCTCCAAAGAGACTATTATCAAAAAGACTTAGCTTTTCTAAAAGAACAAGGTTTTTAATACTTGCAGGTATTTTACCGGATAGTCGATTACTACTTAAAGAAATTTCTTTAAGATTAGTTAATAAACCGATCTCTGAAGGAATAGTACCATGAAAATCATTATTAAACATTTCTATCTTCTCCAGGTTCTCTAAACTTCCAATTGTAGATGGAATTTCTCCCTCTAATTTATTCATAAACAACTCTAATCTTTCTAAAGCTTGTAAATTTCCAATACTATTAGGAAGTTTTCCCTCTAAACTATTAAAAGCAATATTTAATTCTTTTAATTGTTTTAAGTTCCCAATACTATTTGGAATTGTTCCGGATAGTTTATTTCTGAATAAATTAAGGGTTCTTAAATTTACAAGATCTCCTATTTCTATAGGTAAAGTTCCTACGAGATTATTAAAACTCAAATCTAATGCTACAACCTTATCTTTTTCTACAACAACACCATTCCAAGTAGAAACAGGGGTGTTTATATTCCAAGATACTGTCCAGTTATCACCATCTGTAGAGCTACAAATTGCTAATAAAGCATCCTTTTCTTTTATAGAAACATTACTAAATACCAAAGTGCTAATTAAACAAAATAATAATGTAATTTTTAAGGTCTTCATAGTAGTAGATTTTAATTAGGGTTTAAATCTAAATACGAACATACGAAATATACGACAAACTACCAATTTTTTTCGACGAACGGCATGTTCGTAAGAATATGACTACGTTTTGATTTGCTCAATTTCTAACTGGATATCTTCCCAGTTTTCCATTAATAAATTAAGTTTATCTTTCTTTTTTTTGTATTCACCAAAGAAATTAGGATCAGAAACTGTAAAATCATAATTTGTTTCTAACTCTACATCAATTTCATTTATCTCTTTTTCTATCTGATTAATTTGAGTTTCTACTTTACTTAATTTATTATTAAGGGATTTTAGTTTTTTCTGATTTAGATAGGATTGTTTATTCTGTACTTTTACCACTTCTTTTTCTACAACGTCTCGCTTTTCAACATCTCTTAAGTTTTGGATATTTCGTTGCTCTAAATAATAATCTATATCACCTAAATACTCTTTAATACGCTGGTCTTTAAATTCGTAAACCTTATTAGTTAATCCTTTAAGAAAATCTCTATCGTGTGATACTACAATTAAAGTACCTTCAAACTTTTTTAAAGCTTCTTTAAGAACATTTTTTGATTTTATATCGAGATGGTTGGTTGGTTCATCCATTACTAAAACATTTAAAGGCTGTAGTAATAGTTTAGCTAGTGCCAAACGATTTCGTTCTCCTCCAGATAATACTTTCACATATTTTTCTACCTCATCTCCACTAAATAAAAATGAACCTAAAATATCTCGTACTTTGGTTCGGTTAGTTTTGTTTGAGGCATCAATCATGGTATCCAAAACTGTTTTAGTTCCGTCTAAATATTCAGCTTGGTTTTGAGCAAAGTACCCTATTTGTACATTATGCCCCAGTTTTAAAAACCCTTCGAAAGGTATATCTTTAACTATGATTTTTGCAAGTGTAGACTTACCTTGTCCATTTTGACCAACAAAAGCAATTTTACTGTTTCTATCCACTAAAAGGTTTACATGCTTTAAAACTTGTAATTCTCCATAATTTTTTGCTATATTTTCTGATTCTATAACTACTTTCCCAGGAACAATTGATACAGGAAAATTTAAAGCCATGATACTTTTATCTACTTCATCTACTTCAATACGATCAATTTTAGCCAGCTTTTTTATAAGAGATTGGGCCATTGTTGCTTTAGTAGCTTTAGCCCTAAATTTTTCGATAAGCTTTTCGGTATGCTCTATTTGTTTTTGCTGGTTTTTTTGTGAGGCTAATTGTTGCTCCCGAATTTCTGAACGCAATATTAAGTATTCCGAATATGGTTTTGGATAATCGTAAATCCGTCCTAAAGATATTTCTATAGTCCTATTCGTTACATTATCTAAGAACATCTTATCATGCGAAACAATTACAATTGCTCCTGCATAGTTTTTTAAAAAAGATTCCAACCAAATAATAGATTCTATATCGAGATGGTTGGTTGGCTCATCTAATAATAATACATCGTTGTTTTGTAGTAATAGTTTTGCCAATTCAATACGCATACGCCAACCTCCTGAAAACGTATCTGTAAGTTTATTAAAATCTTCACGTTTAAAACCTAAACCCTGAAGTATTTTTTCGGTTTCTCCTTGATAATTATAGCCCCCTATTATTTCGTACTGATGCTGAATCTCATTTAAATCTACCATTAATTGATGATACGCTTCACTTTCATAATCTGTACGCTCTACCAAAAGATTATTTATGTTTTCAATTTTTAGTTCTAAAATTTTTATTTCAGTGAATGCTTCATAGGATTCTTCAAGAACAGTTCTTCCGTAATCAAAATCAATATCTTGTTTTAGAAACCCAATAGAAAGTTCTTTTTCAGAAGCAATTTGACCAGAATCTGAATCAATCTCTCTTGATAATATCTTTAATAAAGTTGACTTACCTGCTCCATTCTTACCAACCAAACCTACACGATCTCCGCTACTTAAACGAAAGGTTATATCTTCGAATAAATAATCGCCTTGAAATGAAATTGAAACCTTATGGATATTTAGCATTTTGTTACAAAAGTTACAATAACTAACCTAATAAAAGGTTAGTTTTGATGTTAGTTTCCTCTTTTAAAAGGAAATGACAAATCTTTGGAAACTCCAACACAAAGCATTGGAGATTTTTTTTAAAAAATTAAAACGCTAAAATAACACAATTGTAGATGTTAAAAAAAGGAAATAAGCTATATAGTATTCTAACAGGATGCTGCCCAAAATGTCATGAAGAAAGTATGTTTATAAATAAAAATGCTTATGTTCTTTCCGAGACATTAAAAATGCAGGACCGTTGTTCTAATTGTAATACTAAATATAAAATTGAACCTTCTTTTTTTTATGGCTCAATGTATGTTAGTTATGCTGTTGGCATTGCTTTTGCTTTTGCTGCTTTTATTATATCCTACGTGTTTCTTGACGCTAACGTAAACGTTACTTTTATAAGCATAATAGTTACTTTGGTTGTATTTTTTCCAATAATTTTGAGGGTTTCCAGGAATATTTGGATTAATATATTTATGAAATACGATAAAAATTTAGCCAAAAACTGACTTGTCTTTTAGTAAAACCTACAAATATCTATTTCCTTTTCTAAAGGGTTTCCCTCTTCAATATAACTGTACAATTGTTTTGCAACATAAGGTGCAATCATAACTCCTCTTGTTCCTAATCCATTTAAAATATACATGTTTTTATATTCGTGATGTTGGCCAACTAAAGGTCGCCTGTCTTTAACTGTAGGTCTTATTCCTGCTACTTGGCCAACAACTTTATAATCACAATCTAAAAACTTATCCAGCTTGTTTAAAAGCTCATCTTTAGCTTTTGCAGTAACATTTGGACTCATATCATCCCATTCATAAGTCGCACCTACTATGTATAAATCTTCTCCTAAAGGAATTAAAAACACGCCGGACTTTAGTACAAAATCAATCTTTAAACCTGGGGCATGAATTGTTAAAAGTTCTCCTTTGGTTGGCTTTAGTGGTAAGTAATTAAAAAAAGGGTTTTTTGTTAATCCGAAACCTTCAGCAAAAACAATATGTTTGGCTTCAAAATTATTATAAAGTACTTTGGACCCCTTAGATATAAGATTATTGTAAGCAAAAGTCTCTTTAATAAGTAGTTTATTTTTATCAAGATTTTCTCTATAAGTTCTTATAAGTATTGCTGTATCTATACGTCCTGTCTCAAACACTTTTCCATAACCATAATTGCTTTTAATAGCATTGTTGGCTGGATGTTCAATTTTGGTGGATAAAAAATTAAATAAGCGTGGTTTATCGCAAGCCTCAAACCAATTATTTTGTTCTTCTACAGATGAAAATAACCGATAAATAGGAATCTTATAATCGAGTTTAATATTTAAGCTTTGTTCTAATTTATGATATATTGGCAAAGCCAAATCAAGTTGCTCTTTGGCTTTCCAAACTTGAGTGAATCGTTTTAAAACTACCGGGTTGTATAATCCTCCTGCTACAGTTGAAGAATGTTGTGAATCATTCTCAAAAACAACGAAAGATTTATCATGCTGTTTTAATACTTCGCATAATAGTATTCCTGCAAGCCCGGAACCAACAATGATATAATCTACTTTCATAAATATTGCTAATATAAATAGATTTGATTACTTATAAATAAAAAAACTCTTATGTACATAAGTGGATTCCTGTCTTCACAGGAATGACAATAAAAAAACGCTCACAAATTTTGTGAGCGTTTTAAATTATCATTTCACTACAGTTTAGTAGCTCCACATATCTTGTTCGAAATCTCGAA
>JAGLKH010000513.1 GCA_023141985.1 Flavobacteriaceae bacterium
TTTAGCTTTTACTTCTTGAGCAAAACCACCAAAAACACTTCCATACATAACATTATCTCCAACATTAAGATGTGTAACGTCTTCTCCAATAGCTTTAACAACTCCTGAAATTTCTCCTCCCGGAGAAAAAGGAAATTCCGGTTTAAATTGGTACTTCCCCTGTATAATTAAGGTGTCTGGAAAATTTAATCCGCAAGCTTTTACATTAATAATGATTTCTCCTTTTGTAGGTTTTAAATCCGAAACTTCTTCAATGATAAGATTGTCTATTGGTCCGAAAGATTTACATATAACTGCCTTCATTTATTCAAAAATCACTTTTTCTTCAGCATCAAACCATGACCTGTACATAGGCCTGTGTATTTTTTCTACTTGGCTGCGTTTTATTTTAAGAGTTGGTGTCATTAAACCATTTTCTACAGTCCACTCTTCCCTCATAATAACTGCTTTTTCAATTTTTTCATGCTTTTCAAGCGTAGGATTTATGTTTTGTATCATCATAATTAGATTCTCACTTAACTCCTCTTTGCTTTTTTGCTTTCCTTCTTCAGACGGAACAACTAATAAAATAGGTTGTGGAATTCCCATGCCAACAATACAAATTTGATCGACATTTGGGTTTTTAGAGAGTTCTAATTCAATTGGAGCTGGAAAAATGTATTTACCCTTATCGGTTTTAAATTGGTCTTTTGCACGACCTGTAATAGTTAAATATCCATCATGATCGTACTCACCTACATCGCCTGTTTTTAAATAGCCTTCGTCATCAAACACTTCAGCAGTAGCTTCAGGATTCTTGTAATAGCCTTTCATCAAACTATTATTTAAAATACAAATCTCGCCTTCTGCAGTTAATTTAGCTTTAGCGCCATAAGCAGGTTTTCCAACGGTTCCTATTTTATTAGCATGTGGTAAATTACCATGAGATATTATACAATCTTCAGTCATGCCATAACCCTGTAAAATAGAAATATCAATTTTCTTGAACCATTCTATTAGACTTGCGGCCAAAGGTGCAGCTCCAGAGATAATATATGTAGCTTTAGAGAGTCCCAGTTTCTTTTTTATCTTTTTCTTAATGATACCTCCAAGAATAGGAATTCGCAACATTTTGTTCAATTTTTTTTGAGGTAACCCTATTAATATTTTTTCTTTAAACTTTGCCCAAATTCTTGGGACTGCAAAAAATGCATCTGGCTGTGTAGCTTCTAAATCACTGGCAAAAGTTATTAATGATTCTGGAAAGGTCATAGAGCCTCCTCTAAACATTGCTGTAATTTCTGTTACAGCTCTTTCAGCCACATGTGCTAATGGTAAATAGGAGAAAAATTTTGGATGCTCTTTGAGAGGTGTCATATGAATTAAATTATAAGCACTATTGGTAAAATTTGCAACTGTATGCATCACCCCTTTAGGATTCCCTGTTGTTCCAGACGTATAAATAATAGTAAATAAATGCTCAGAATCTGGTTTTGCTGTATTTTGCAATGGTTCATTATTAACTATAAGTTTTTCCCAAGTATGTTCTTCTTTAATGCCATACATTTCAACACTAATAATTGGCATATTTTTAATAGCTGATTTTTGCGATTCAAAATCAAGAAGTTTACCAACAATAATGGCTTTAGATTCGCTATGATCTAAAATAAACTCTATCGTTTCAGCTTGTAAAGTTGGGTAAATTGGTACAGATGTGTGACCAGACATCATAATAGCTAAATCTGCCATAACCCAATGCGCACAATTTGAAGATAATAGTGCAACTTTACTTTTTGGTGGTAAATTAAAATCATTTATAGCAGTGGCAATTTGCCTGGCTTCATTACCACTTTCTTTAAATGTGTAGATTTTTAATTCTCCGTTAATATATTGTCTTAAATATTCTTTATCAGGTGTGGTGCTTTCCCAATGCATAAAAGCGGAAAGTGGTGAGTCAAATTGCTGCATACTAAGCTATTAGGTTTATTTATTAGCTCAAGATACCAAAAAAATAATGAATTAATAGATTGAAATGCTTGAAATAGTTTTA
>JAGLKH010000514.1 GCA_023141985.1 Flavobacteriaceae bacterium
TCAGTAATTCCTTTCGGAACGTTTTATGTAGATAAAAAATATCTACGAACAAAAAATACAACACTCTAGTCTATCTATAATATTTAATCATAACGGTCAAAAAGTCACCTAACCATCTATAAAACAGACTTTTTGACATATTGCTATTGAGATTTATCAATTGGAATACTATTTGACATTTATATTTTGAACATTAAAATTTAAAATTATGAATTTCAATAATTTCACTATAAAATCACAAGAAGCCGTGCAAAAGGCTCAGCAAATTGCACAAGGCTTTAGTCATCAACAAATAGAAAATGCTCACATTTTAAAAGGTGTTTTTGAAGTTGATGAAAATGTAATCCCATTTATATTAAATAAATTAGGAGTTAATGTCGACCTGTTTAAACAAACTTTAGACAATATTCTACAAAGTTTTCCAAAGGTTGAAGGAGGCGAGTTAATGCTTTCAAAAACTACCAATAAAATGCTTATTGATGCAAGTAATATTGCTAAAAAAATGAAAGATGAATATGTTTCATTAGAACATTTATTATTGGCAATCTTAAATTCAAAAGGAGATACTACACAACTTCTTAAAGATAATGGCATCAATAAAAATGATTTAAATAGCGCTATTGAGGAATTAAGAAAAGGGAATAAAGTAACCTCTCAAAGTGCCGAAGAAACTTATAACTCCCTAAGTAAATACGCTAAAAACTTAAATCAACTTGCCAATGATGGTAAATTAGACCCTGTAATTGGTCGTGATGAAGAAATAAGAAGAATACTTCAAATTTTATCACGTCGCACCAAAAATAATCCAATTTTATTAGGTGAACCTGGTACTGGTAAAACTGCTATTGCAGAAGGTTTAGCACATAGAATTGTTAAAGGAGATGTTCCCGAAAACTTACAGAACAAAGTAATTTATTCTTTAGATATGGGAGCCTTAATTGCTGGTGCCAAATACAAAGGAGAATTTGAAGAAAGGTTAAAATCAGTTATTAAAGAAGTAACCTCATCTAATGGTGAAATTGTTCTTTTTATTGATGAAATTCACACACTTGTAGGTGCCGGAGGTGGTCAAGGTGCTATGGATGCTGCTAATATTCTAAAACCAGCCCTAGCTCGTGGTGAATTACGTGCAATTGGTGCTACAACTTTAGATGAATATCAAAAATATTTTGAAACAGATAAAGCGTTAGAACGTCGTTTTCAAAAAGTAATAGTTAATGAACCTGATACCGAAAGTGCAATTTCTATTTTACGTGGTATCAAAGACAAATATGAAACACATCATAAAGTTCAGATAAAAGATAGCGCCATAATTGCTGCTGTTGAATTATCTCAACGCTATATTTCTGATCGATTTTTACCTGATAAAGCTATTGATTTAATGGATGAAGCTGCGGCTAAATTAAGAATGGAAATAAATTCTAAACCCGAAGAGCTAGATGTTCTAGATCGAAAAGTAATGCAGTTAGAAATTGAAATCGAAGCAATTAAACGTGAAAATGACAAGAAAAAATTAAAAGCTTTACATGAAGAGTTAGCAAATATTAAAGAAAAACGTAATGAAATAAATGCGAAGTGGACAAGTGAAAAAGAAGCTATAGACAGAGTACAATCTGCTAAAGAAAATATAGAGAAATATAAACTAGAAGCAGAACGTGCCGAAAGAAATGGCAATTACGGCTTAGTTGCTGAAATACGTTACGGCAAGA
>JAGLKH010000515.1 GCA_023141985.1 Flavobacteriaceae bacterium
GAATAGAATTAAAACAAGAAAAAAATATACTATCTAACCTTAATACGGAATTTAATGAAAACTTAAAGGATCTTGATAGCATAAACAGTGAATTAATTACTGCTATAGATGCTTTAGAAGTGGTCTTTCAAACATTTCAAAGTGATACTATTAAATATTCTTCCAAGGAGTTAGATAGTATTCTTTCACTATCATTAAGTAGTCCTTCTTGGAAACCTAGTGAATTTGTTTTAAATGACCTTAAGAATTCTGGAGGATTATCAAAACTTAGCAGTAATGAGCTTAAAAAGCTTTTGTTTCGTTGGTCACGCTTTTTTAATGAATTGCAAGAAACCATGACACAGGTTGAAAAAACTAATACAGAGTTAATACATTTTGTGAAAGAAAATGGTTCACTACGGAATTTGGATGTTTCAGATGAAAATTTTATCTACCCTCGCTCAAAATTACACATAGACAACATAAACCTATTGAGAAATTTTAAATTAGAAAATTATATAGATGACAAGCTATATATTTTACAAGAAGCTAAAGTTTCTTATAATGATGCTAAAGAATTAATAATGAAAATATTACAAGCAACCTCTGTAAAATAATTTATTATGATTAAATTCTTTAGATTATCGCAACATAATTTTGCATAAGCAAAATCAAATGTCCTGTGGACATTTGGTGGAGATAGCCGCTCGCGGGCGAACTAAATGATAAAACAGCAACTATGATCAAGTTTTTCGACGTATTAGGCAACAACTACTTAATGAGAATATGACAGGAAAGTATCTTAAATATCCTATTGATGAGATTGCACTTGTAGTAATTTGGATTTTTTTGGAGTTAAATATTAATTTGTAGTAATTTTAAGCTAAAATAAAACCACATGAGATATTTTAATTATGTAATAGTATTATTAGCATTCGTTTTTATTAATGGATGTGAATCAAACATTCCAACTTGCGATATTGTTATTCAAGGAGGCACCCTCTATGATGGTAGTGGGGAAATTCCATTTAAAGGAACAATAGCTCTTCAAAATGATAAAATTATTTATGTAGGGAAATCAAAAAAATTCAGGGCAAACAAAATAATTGATGCTACAGGAAAAGCGATTGCACCGGGTTTTATCAACATGCTCAGTTGGGGATATAGTTCTTTATTAAAGGACGGTCGTTCTCTTAGTGATCTAAAACAAGGAGTAACCTTGGAAGTTTTTGGGGAAGGAACCTCTCCTGGACCAAAAGGCAATCGCAGTGATGAGAATTATATCTCCTTTGGAAGTGCTATGGATTCTTTAATTAAAAGTAAAGTTTCGACCAATATTGCTTCTTTTTTAGGAGCTGCAACAGTTCGTATTCAAGAAATAGGATATGATAACAGGAAAGCAACAGAAGAAGAACTCAAAGCTATGCAAGCCATTGTTAAAGAAGCTATGCAAGAGGGAGCAATGGGAATTGGGTCCTCATTAATTTATGCACCGGGAGATTATGCCGATACAGAAGAATTAGTAGCCCTAAATAAAATTGCAGCGGAATATGGAGGAATGTATATATCACATATGCGAAATGAAGACCATCGGGTTTTAGAAGCTTTGGAGGAACTGCTATTCATTGCTGAAAACGCAAAAATTCCAGCTGAAATATATCATTTAAAAACCTCTAGAGAACCTAACTGGCATCTTTTAGATAGTGTTATTAATAGAGTGGAAAAAGCTAGAGCCAAAGGGCTTCAAATTACAGCCGACATGTATAC
>JAGLKH010000516.1 GCA_023141985.1 Flavobacteriaceae bacterium
AATCCATTAATTTTAGTTGCCGAAGCTCCGGAAAAACCTGGTAATATTGGAGCTCTTTTAAGAACGGCAGATGCTGCAAATGTAGATGCTGTTATCATAGCAAATCCAAAAACAGATTTGTACAATCCTAATATTATTAGATCTAGTGTTGGTTGCATATTTACCAATCAAATTGCAACAGGGAATACTCTCGATATTATTGCCTTTTTAAAAGAAAATAAAATCAATATCTATTGTGCTGCTCTAAAGGCTTCAATAGATTATTATACTCAAGATTACACAAAACCAACAGCTATAGTAGTAGGCACAGAAGCTACAGGATTAAGTGAAGAGTGGTTAAAAAATTCAACTCAAAATATAATTATTCCAATGCAGGGCGAAATAGACTCTATGAATGTTTCGGTTGCAGCTGGAATTCTTATATTTGAAGCTAAAAGACAACGAAATTTTCTTTGAAAATTTCGCAATAATCAAAAACCAAAATCTAAATCCCAACTGAATGTGTTTAGGATTTGGAATTTTTAATATTGGAATTTTAAAATTATGAGTGCAACGAATTTATTCTATATTATAATAGCAATTTTAATCATCAATTTTATAATTGATAAAATTTTAGATACATTAAATGCTAAACATTTTAATGATGAATTGCCTCTTGAATTGCAAGATGTTTACGATGAATCTGAATACAAAAAATCACAATCCTACAAAGCAACTAACCATCGTTTTTCAAGCATCACATCATTATTTTCATTACTTCTTACCCTTGGATTTTTCTATTTTGATGGTTTTGAATTTGTAGATAACATAGCGAGAAGTTATAGTAATAACAGCATGGTCATAGCCTTGCTATTCTTCGGAATTATAATGTTTGCAAGCGATATAATAACCACACCTTTCGCCTATTATAAAACATTTGTAATCGAAGAAAAATTTGGGTTCAATAAAACGACTATAAAAACATTTATTTTCGATAAGATAAAAGGCTGGTTGATGTTAGCCATACTAGGAGGTGGAATTTTGGCACTTATTATTTGGTTTTATGAAATTACAGGAACCAAATTTTGGTTATATGCTTGGGCATTGATTACAGTGTTTTCAGTATTTATGAATATGTTCTATGCAAAACTCGTAGTACCATTATTCAATAAACAAATACCTCTTGAAGAGGGGGATTTGCGAGATAAAATTTCGGCTTATGCAAAAACTGTTGGCTTTAAACTCAATAAAATATTTGTAATTGATGGTTCAAAACGTAGTACCAAAGCCAATGCTTATTTTTCTGGGTTTGGAAGCGAAAAACGTGTAACCCTCTACGATACTTTAATAAACGATTTAGAAGAAGAAGAAATTGTAGCCGTTTTGGCACACGAAATTGGACATTATAAGAGAAAACACATTATTTTCAATCTAACTACTTCTATCCTACTCACAGGATTTACATTATACATTTTATCACTATTAATCTCAAATCCAATACTGTCTAATGCTTTAGGTGTTGAGATTCCAAGTTTTCATATTGGCTTAATAGCTTTTGGATTGTTGTATAGCCCGATAAGTGAAATCACCGGACTAATTATGAATTTGTTCTCACGTAAATTTGAATATCAAGCCGATAATTATGCTAAACAAACTTACAAAGCACAGTCTTTAATTACTTCATTAAAAAAACTATCTAAAAATAGTTTAAGTAATCTTACTCCTCATAAAGCCTATGTGTTTATGCATTATTCTCACCCAACTTTGTTAGAGCGGATTAAAAATTTAAAATCATAATTCTCTTTATTTCAAAAAACTGTAAAACAGTTGGCTGTTAATATTCTTTATACTATTTTTAATTTATGACAGATGTTGATATAGAAAAAGAAAATGCAGCGATTGCAAAACAGTACAAAGAACTTTTAAAAGTTAGTTACAGGACGCTGTCTGCAAAAGATAAAAAATTAATCCGTAGTGCTTTTGATGTTGCTGTAGATGCACATAAAGAACAGCGTCGAAAATCTGGAGAAGCTTATATTTTTCACCCAATAGCAGTTGCAAAAATTGTAGCACAAGAGATAGGCATGGATGCAACTTCTATTGCTGCTGCGTTACTTCATGATGTTGTAGAAGATAATCCAAATTATACTATTGACGATATACAACAACTTTTTGGAGAAACTGTGGCGAGAATTGTTGATGGTTTAACCAAAATATCTTCACTTAAAAAAGACATGGATGTTTCTATGCAAGCAGAAAACTTCCGTAAGATGTTGTTAACGCTACATGACGATGTACGTGTTATCATTATTAAAATTGCCGACAGGCTCCATAATATGCAAACTATGGATGCTATGAGAGCTGATAAACAGGTTAGGATTGCATCAGAAACCTTGTACATTTATGCGCCTTTAGCTCATCGTATTGGACTTTATAATATTAAAACCGAACTTGAAGACCTTGGTCTAAAATACACCGAACCACAAGTATATAATGACATTTTTACAAAAATTAAAGAAAGTAAGGAAGAACAAGATGCATATATAAAAGAAATTAGTCGGGTTCTTAAATCTTCGCTTAACAAGGAAAAACTTAATTATGAAATAAAAGGCAGGCCTAAATCCATTTATTCTATTCGAAATAAAATGGTAAAACAAGGTGTTTCCTTTGAAGAGGTTTATGACAAGTTTGCGGTAAGAATTATTTATAAGAGCGATATCGAAAACGAAAAGTTTTTAGCCTGGAAAATATATTCTATAGTAACAGATCATTTTAGACCAAACCCAATACGACTTCGAGATTGGATTTCTTCTCCAAAATCTACAGGTTATGAAGCTTTACACATTACTGTAATGGGGCCTAAAGGGCGTTGGGTAGAAGTACAAATTCGTAGCGAGCGCATGAACGAAGTTGCAGAAAAAGGATATGCTACACATTACAGATACAAACAAGGAAAAAAAGATAGTGAAGACTCTCTTGATGCTTGGATTAACAAACTTCAGGAAGCTCTGGAAAACCAAGAAACCAACGCTGTAGATTTTGTAGAAGAGTTTAAGCTTAATCTCTATTCAAAAGAAATATTTGTTTTTACACCCAAAGGTGATTTAAAATCATTACCCAAAGGTGCTACACCATTAGATTTTGCGTTTAGCATACATACTGAAGTTGGCATGAAAACTCGTGGTGCAAAAGTAAATGGTAAATTGGTACCCTTAAGCCATACACTAAAAAGTGGAGATCAAGTAGATATTTTAACTTCAGAAAATGCAAAACCTAATTCAAACTGGTTAGATTATGCTACTACAGCAAGAGCTAGAAGTAAAATAAAATCTTCTCTAAAAGAGGAAACTAAACAAATTGCAGTAGAAGGAAAGGAAATTTTAAGACGCAAACTAAAACAGCTTAAAATAACGCTTAACGAAAAGTCTATAAATGAACTCGTTAATTATTTTAAGCTTAAAACAAGTTTAGATTTATTTTATCGCGTTGGAATAAGCTCAATAGATAATAAAATGCTCAAAGAATTTGCTGCAAAACGAAGCAATGTTTTTGTAAGCTATTTAAAAAACAAAATAAGAAAACCAAGTAGTACCAAAAGCGAATTAAATAAAGAAGAGATTACTGCCAAATACGATATGTTAGTTTTTGGTAATGAAGAAGAAAGACTCGATTATAAATTATCTAATTGTTGTAATCCAATACCTGGAGATGCTGTTTTTGGGTTTATAACTATTAATGATGGAATTAAAATCCATAAAAAAAACTGTCCAAATGCCTTAAGTTTACAATCTAATTATGCCTATCGCATTATGTCAGCGAAATGGATAGATTCATCGCAACAAGAATTCACAGTAATTATACAAATGACAGGAATAGATAATTTAGGTCTCGTAAATGAGGTTACTAAACTTATTTCTGGAAGCATGCATGTAAATATTAAAAATTTAAATTTCGAAACTAATCATGGGCTCTTCACTGGTAAAATAACGGTAGTAGTAAAAAACAATAATTTAGTTGAAAAATTAATGGAGCGAATTAAAAAAATTAATGGTATAGAAAAAGTACGCAGAGTCTAAAAATTAGTTAAATTTGTGTAGAAATTATGAGTGTTAAAACTGAAAACAATAATCAAGATATAGTAAAGAATGTATTTACTAAATTTTTAGAAGATAATGGCCATAGAAAAACTCCTGAACGCTATGCTATCCTCCAAGAAATTTATGCTTGTAAAGATCATTTCGATATAGAATCTTTATATATTAAGATGAAAAATAAAAAGTATCGTGTATCTCGTGCAACGCTTTACAATACCATAGAATTATTATTAGATTGTTCGTTAGTTAGAAAACATCAATTTGGTCAAAATCAAGCACATTATGAAAAATCTTATTTCGATAAACAGCATGACCACGTAATTCTTACAGATAGTGGTGAAGTAATTGAGTTTTGCGACCCTAGAATTCATTCAATAAAAAAGACTATCGAAGAGGTTTTTGATATAGACATTCATAACCACTCACTTTACTTTTACGGAACAAAAAAACAACCAACAAACTAAATACATAATGGCAGTAGATTTACTACTAGGTTTACAATGGGGAGACGAAGGCAAAGGAAAAATTGTTGATGTACTTACCTCTAATTATAATATTATTGCTCGATTTCAAGGCGGCCCAAATGCTGGACACACCCTGGTTTTTAATGATATGAAACATGTTTTACATACTATTCCTTCTGGAATATTTCATGATGATGTCATAAATTTAGTAGGTAATGGCGTAGTTATAGACCCTGTGATTTTTAAAAATGAATTGGGTAAACTTGATGATCAAAATATAGACTATAAAAAATCATTGCGTATTTCGCGTAAAGCACATCTAATATTGCCTACTCATAGACTACTAGATGCTGCAAGTGAGATTGCTAAAGGAAAAGCAAAAATTGGCTCTACATTAAAAGGTATTGGGCCAACGTATATGGACAAGACAGGACGTAACGGAATTAGAGTTGGTGATTTAGAATTAGACAATTGGAAAAAAAAATATCGTGCTTTGGCAAATAAGCATGAAAGAATGATAGCTTTCTATAATGTAGACTTACAATATAAACTTGAAGAGTTGGAAACAGAGTTTTTTAAAGCCATTGAAACTTTAAAAGCATTAATTTTTATAGATTCTGAAGAGTATATTCATCAAGCACTAAAAAAAGAAAAATCTATTTTAGCTGAGGGTGCACAAGGATCACTACTAGATATTGATTTTGGAACTTACCCTTTTGTAACTTCATCAAACACTACTGCTGCAGGTGCATGCACTGGTTTAGGTGTGGCTCCAAATAAAATTGGAGATGTCTTCGGAATTTTTAAAGCCTATACTACAAGAGTAGGTTCTGGTCCTTTTCCAACCGAATTATTTGATGAAGACGGAGAAACTATGGGACGCGTAGGACAAGAATTTGGAGCAACTACTGGACGAAGTCGCCGTTGTGGGTGGTTAGATCTTGTTGCTTTAAGGTATGCCTGCCAAATTAATGGTGTAACCCAACTAATGATGATGAAAGGTGATGTGCTTTCAGGTTTTAAAACCTTAAAAGTATGCACAGCATATAATTATAAAGGAGAAATTATTACACATTTACCTTATAACATTGAAGAAAAAAATGTTACACCAATTTATACTGAATTTAATGGTTGGAACGAGGATTTAACAAAAATGGAGGATGCCTCTCAACTTCCAAAAGAATTAAACGAATATATCGCCTTTTTAGAACAGGATCTCGATATCCCAATTAAAATAGTATCTGTTGGTCCAGATAGAAAACAAACCATTTTTAGGTAACTAAAAAATATTCTATTAAGTTAAGAAAACACTTTTGCTAACACCAGTAATCGTTGCACAAGGCTCTGAAAAATATAATTCCTAACTCAAAAGATCCTTACGCCACTGTTGGTGTTCTCACCAACAGTGTTGATTCATTTGTTGGTGCAAAACACCAACAAAGGCGAAAATATAAAAGTAATTAGACCTGCTTCTAACTTTGTTTTTAACAGATTTATTAGTATTAAATATTTTATAACTAGCAATAAAAGAATAATATAATAGTTATTTTTACCAAAAATAGTTAACACTTTAAACATCCATCACTAAAGCTATAATCTCACAGAAAAATGATTATATGAATGTTACAAGTAACCATTAAAAAAAATACATATAAACACTTGAAACTACATAAACCCTTATATCTTTTAATCTTTTTAGTATTATTTCTATCAAGTATTTTGCATGCTCAAGAACGACGTCGTATTGAAATAGATTATTCTCCGTATTTAAATAAAAATGAAGCAGAATATCCAGGAGCTACTATTTTAACACGAGATGATATGAGTCAAGTTAAAATCTCTCATGATGGTGTTACTATGTGGTGTGATCAAGCCATTCATTATACTAAAGAAGATTTTATTGAAGCCTA
>JAGLKH010000517.1 GCA_023141985.1 Flavobacteriaceae bacterium
TATTTATTGTTTTTTAACGGTCACATGGAACATCCTTATAATCATTGCCTTGGGTATCAAACTTTTAGTTATGGATGTTTCATAATATTTAATTTTCTAAAACTTGTTTTAAATTTTCTAATCCTTCTTCAAAATCTTTACCAACAGCTTTTTCCATATTCATAAATAACATAAGTATACTCATTGGAAATTTGTTTTTACCTGTAAAACCCCATATTACTTTAGTTTCATTTGGGCTGATTTCTTCTACTTTTATATAAGCATCTGATTGAGATTTCCAAGGTTTTAAAAAGCGCAATTCGGTTTCAATAACTTTATTATCTACAATGCCTAAAATTTCTTGCTCACCAGAACCTACTTCTTTATTTCCTTCCCATTTAGAAACAAATCCAACTTCGCCATCAATACCTTCAAATTCTTGTAACATATTTGGGTCTTTCTTTTTCCAGGGCGACCAATAATCTTGATTTTTAATATATTTTAAATATTGAAAAACTTCCGGCAAAGGTTTGTTTATTTCGATACTTCTACTTACGTCGTAGCTTTTAGGTGCTATTAATCCTAATATTACTAATAATCCTATAATAGCTAATACAATATAAAAAAATACCATCATTGGCTTTAATTTTAGTTAGTAATTAAGTTTTAAAAGGTTGTCCTTTTCCTTTTTCAAGCAATTGTCTTAAGCTTTCCAAATATCTTGCCCAACTAAATGAGCAATGTGAAAAAAAATCACTATTTGTAGGCCAATTATTGTGTGCAAATCGCAAACGGGTTTTGTTTTCATTTGTATCTAATTCAAAAGATATAATAGTATTTATCCAATCGGAATGACCATCTATACATTTCCATCGTACGGCTTTATTTTCAACAATTGTTTCTACTTTCATTTTGTTGAAATTCTGTTTGCCAAAACGAAACTCGATAACACCTTCTAATTCCGGATTACCAGAAGTTTGTTCTGTCCACCAATTAGACAAACCTTCAATAGTAGTAAGTGCATTAAACACCTCATCGTTCGAAGCATCAATATAATATAAGTGCTTTATACAGTACATTTATTTTTTAGATTTACATTATCGCTTAGTATTAATTCTTTTAAAATTACAAAAATTAATTTTTATCGATAATTATATTGTTGGCTGAACTTAGATTTATAATTTTATAAAATGAAACGAGCATAAAAAATTACTCGTTTGAATAAATGATTCTTTGCGAGTTCTATATGACCAGTGAAAAACGATAAAAACAAACATATAAAACATATTGTCATACTTACCGGCGCAGGAATGAGTGCCGAAAGTGGTATTAAAACCTTTAGAGATGCTGATGGCCTTTGGGAAGGCCACGATGTAATGCAAGTTGCATCTCCACAAGGCTTTGCTGCTAACCCCGAATTGGTATTAGATTTTTATAACCAAAGACGACGACAACTTTTAAAAGTAAGTCCTAATGCAGCACATTTAACTTTAGCTGAATTAGAAACCGATTATAAAGTTACTATCGTTACCCAAAACGTTGACGATTTACACGAACGTGCCGGAAGCACAAACGTGATCCATTTACATGGCGAATTATTGAAAGTGCGTAGTATTTATGATGAATTTGATGTTCAACATTGGACCAAAGACCTTATTCTTGGCGATTTATGTGCAAAAGGCTACCAATTGCGTCCACACATTGTATGGTTTGGTGAAGCAGTACCAATGATTGAGCGCGCAATTAATATATGTCAAACAGCTGACACATTACTTATTATAGGAACCTCAATGCAAGTGTATCCAGCAGCAAGCTTAATGCATTATGTTTCTGAAAAAACTAAGATTTTTTATATCGATCCTAAACCAAACATGGATAGAAATAATCAAGTCACTGTTATTCCAAAAAAAGCTACAATTGGGGTACTGGACTTTGTAGAATTATTAAAAAACAGAAA
>JAGLKH010000518.1 GCA_023141985.1 Flavobacteriaceae bacterium
CCTTCAATTCTTTACCTTTAAATGCTGGAAAATCAGTTGTAAAATGTGTGCTCCTAAATTGTGCATACAAAAAAGACCCAACAGGTTGAGCAGGTGAACCATCTGGTAGTTTATGATCAAAATTGTAAGGGTTCCAATATTCCCATACAATATCATTACCAGGAGTAACTTCAATAAAACGTCCTTTTGCTCCTGAAGTGATTAGTGTATTTCCATTTTTTAACCGTTGTGCTCCGGAAACAAAAGCTGAATACATAGAATATTTGTCTGGAGCTGTGTAAGACCAATTAGGCTCTGAAGGTCCATAAACGCCATTTTCATTTAATACATAAGATCCATCATCATTAGTTGATGGCACTAATTCATATACAGCACTATAATTTCCTATATCTGCAATAGCAACCTGTGGATCCGGAGAGCCTGACATAAGTGCAGCAAAAACTGATGGTAATTTATTATCGGGATTTACAATATCGTTATTAAATACCATCAAGTTTCCTTCTCCAGGATAACCTTTCGGGATCCATTTGATATCATGTTGACCAAAAAGTTTTTGGTCCTCTTTAGTGCCTCTTCCATAATTTCCTGGATTACCCCATCTATACAATAAATCACCTGCGCTACCTTTAGCTTCTTCAGTAGTAATACTATGATCTATTATGTATATTTCGCTAAAGTGGGGAATACTTATTACAATTTGGTCTAATCCTGAATTATAACCTATAGCATTTACATGTGATATATCAGAGGTTTGATTATCTATTGTTGCATTTGAAGTTGCAAAACCCATTTTCTTCATTCCATCTATTTGTTCTTGAGTCATAGGTGGAGCTCCTTCAGCATGGATATTGATATTTATTTTTTGTGGATTATCAGCGATAACCCCATAATTTTGTTTAGTAGAATCAATGTCTTGTATTAAATGGTCCCACATGTGCCATTCCCAAACAATTTCTCCACCACTTGGCTTTGTCGGTTTAATTTCAATTATTTTATCAGGCCAAATTCCTGCTTTTGCAATATGTTCAGGATCTCTTCCAGCTTCAATAGCTTCTTCAACCGATTTAACTTCATAAGAAATTGCTAAAATATTACCATTTGGCATGATTTCAATATCGTGATGTGTTAATTCATTTTCGTTGGCATATTCAAAATCCCAAACCATATTTCCATCCCAGTCGTATTCTCTTATCCGTCCGGCCTGTCCTCCTGCAGCAAAGGTTGGAAAATCAATATCTCTTTCTAATCTAATAAGATGCCCACTTTCAAGAAGATAGCCATTCAACATGGTACTTAATTCTCCAGTCCAAGAATGAACAATATTGCCATCCATATCCATTAAGTAGGTTTGAGTACTAAATGCTGGTGAAAATAAAACATATCCTTGAGTGGCTTGATCGGTTTTATTAATTAATCCTCTTTTGGATGTAACACCTGTTATGGTTCTTGTGTCTTCGGGTTTCCATTGACGAATTTCAGTCTTTTCTGTAATTTGATTATTATCATCAAGCTTCTTACAAGAATAAGAAATGAACAATAAGGTCGTTAGAAATAGAACAATGCGAATTTTCATATTAGTATTATTAAGTTAAAAAAAAAGCAAAGGTGTTGATTACCTTTTGCCTAGCCTGAAAATAAGGTTTATAAAATGAAATGAGGACTTGAAATTTACTTAAAAGAATAAATGAAAAACTGTATTTATCTTTATAAAAAAATTAAATATACAAAAAAAATATAACCTGTTGAAATAAAGACTATTAGGTCTTTTATTTAATATTTAGATAAAATGTCTGTAACCAAAAAAGGTCAAAATAAAAACGCCTCCTTTTAAAGCTCCTCCTCATGACTTACTATCAAACCATATATTGCTTGTATTGAAAGAGCTAGACTAAATATTGATCCTTTTTTATTCTGATTTAGGAATAAGTATGATTAACATAAAAATAAGGTGCTCTATCTTAAAACAACCGGCTTATTCTTTATAATGTTTTAGAAGCTATTTAAAACTATCATCGGTTAAAAAGCTACTCATTGGTTCCTCAAGAGCTAAGGCTATTTTATTTAGAGTTAAAATAGTAATATTTCTTTTACCTGCTTCAATATTATTATAACTACTCTTATCGAAACCACAGCGCTGAGCGGCTTCTTTTTGCCATAACTCCTTTTGTAATCTAACAGTTTTTATGCGTTTACCTAATTGTTTTAATATTTCTTTAGAGTGCATAGATATCATGGGGTTAAAATATAGTCAAAGTAACTACAAATTTTCCTTTTAAAAAATTAAATACCTACAAAATATTGTAATTGTTCTAAATCTAGTAGCCTAATACCAAAGGATATCTCAAAACAATCGCTTAAATACTCTCCTCTTAGTTTAGTATTATTACAAATCTTTTATACCATGAATTTTTGTTAGATTCTCAAGGGGTTCATCCAGTGCCTTAGATATCTTATACAGGGAATAGAGGGTAACATTACGCTGACCTCTTTCTATAAGGTTGTATCCACTTCGTGAAAACCCACATCGATCTGCCACCTCTTTTTGATGTAATCTTTTTTGTAAACGGATCTCTCGTAGGTGTTCGCCAAGTAATCGTTGAACAACAATCTTTAGTTTTCGTTCTTCTGGAGTTAAGTTTACCATGAAATAAATATAGAAGCAGATAAACTATTTTGCTTACCTGAGATAAATATCACTCCAAAGATATAGAGTAATTATTTATCCTTGCAAATATCTTCTATCAATACCTCAGTTTTTCGTCTGTAGAATCTGTCGCTCGGTATTTTTCTAATAGTTGCTTGAAACTCTCATCGTCAAAGAAACTACCTATAGGCTCCTCGAGTGCAAAAGCAATTTTATAGAGGGTTAAAATAGAAACGTTCCGAACGCCAGCTTCAATACTATTGTAACCGG
>JAGLKH010000519.1 GCA_023141985.1 Flavobacteriaceae bacterium
TAGAAAGACAAAAACCAGCAATTGACATCGATTTTTATGACCTTACAGAAAAATGGTTAATACTATCCTCTGAAACAACTGTTAATGAAAATTCAAACTAAACTCGAAGAACAATTAAACGCCATTTCTCATGCAATTGGTGCATTATTAGGTATTGCCGGCTTAGTATTACTTATAGTTTTAAGTACTAATAAAACAGAATGGAGTTTATTTAGCATTATTGTTTACGGCAGCTCTATTATTATTTTGTTTACTGCATCAACACTATACCATGTTACTAAAACAGAACGGCGCAAACATTATTTTAGAATTGTAGATCATATTAGTATTTACTTACTTATTGCAGGAACTTATACTCCTGTTTTGCTCATAACTTTAGAGAACAGTTTGGGTTGGATCTTGTTTTGGGTGGTTTGGGGAATTGCAGCTTTTGGTGTGATTTTAAAACTGTTCTTTACAGGAAGATTTGGAGTTTTTTCTACCCTGTTATATCTTTTTATGGGTTGGTTAATTGTGTTCGACTTTTCTGCACTTTCTAATTTGGTACACCCTAATGCTATTCTGTTACTTATGGCAGGTGGATTGTCGTATACTATAGGAATTATTTTTTATATTGTTGAACGTATTCCTTTTAACCATATAATTTGGCATGTGTTTGTTTTATCTGGAGCCATTTGTCACTTTTTTATGATATTGTTTTATGTGATTTAAAAAAATGAAAATATTTTTGTTAATTGAAGTTCAATGAAGAAAACTAAAAAACTTTTTAAAATAGCATTATCACTTGCAATATTTACAATTGTTTACAACATTGTAGAAGGCATCATTTCTACATACCTCGGATTTGAAGATGAAAGCTTAGTATTATTTGGTTTTGGCTCAGACAGCTTTATAGAAGTAATTTCAGGGTTAGGAATAGCACATATGATTATTAGAATCCAAACACAACCCAATAGTAATAGAGATAATTTTGAACGAACAGCTTTAAGGATTACAGGTTTTGCCTTTTATGCTTTAGTTTTTGGGCTTATAATAACAAGTTTATATAATATTTGGAGTGGTCACAAACCTATTACTACATTTTGGGGCGTTGTTATTTCTACAGTTTCTATCTTAATAATGTGGCTTTTAGTTGTCGGAAAAAGAAAAGTTGGAAAAGAACTAAATTCTGATCCGATTCTTGCCGATGCGAATTGTACAATGGTTTGTGTTTATATGTCAATAATTCTTCTCATTAGTAGCGGAATTTATGAATTGACAAGTTTTGCTTATATAGATAGTATTGGAACGCTTGGGCTTTCATATTTTGCGTTTAAAGAGGGGAAAGAATGTTTTGAAAAAGCAAACAGCGATAAATATTGTTCGTGTGATTAAATTTTGATAAAAACTAACCTTTAAGTACATCTTTGTGCTCCTCAAAAAACGCTTCAAATAAGCTCATAGTTTCATTAAAGAATTCCATAGTGGTTTACCACGAATTTTTATTGTGAAGGGACACGTTTTGTTCTAAAAGCACGTATATTCTGGAGATGTCTTGACCATTACCTATCATACGAATAACATCTTTTTCAGCATATTTGTTTAAAGCCACACCACAGTATCTTATACGAAAAAGCCTAATCTAAAATCGTAAAGAACTTGTTTTATTAATTAATATTTCGTATTTTATAAGCTACTAAACAATGACAGATAAAAAGGTTTTGAACTACACGCTGAAGTTTGTAAAGTATTAGGCCATCCTTTGCGAATTGAAGTTATAGACTTGTTACAGTATAGGGAGCTTAGCTTCTCTGATATTCTTGAAGCAACAGGAGGATTGAAATCCAATCTTTCTCAACATTTATCGGTAATGTCCAAAAATAGCATTTTAAAAATGAGACGAGAAGGACAAAGCAATTACTATACACTTTCGTCTGAGAAAGTGGCTCAAGCTTGCCAACTAATGCGTGAGGTTCTTATAGACAGCTTTAAAGAACACATAGGCCTTCTTGA
>JAGLKH010000052.1 GCA_023141985.1 Flavobacteriaceae bacterium
TTGCAAAGCATTATTTAAATGTGATAATTGCCAGGAACCATTTGATTATTTCAAGTGCTTGAAATAATCAATTCCCACGAAGGTGGGAATCTTATGAATTAAACTAAAAAATATAATTATGATTTTAGGACTTAGAACAACGGCCTATAAGGTATCAGACTTATTTAAAGCAAAAAAATGGTATGCGCAGGTTTTTGGTGTCGAACCCTATTTTGACGAACCTTTTTATGTAGGCTTCAATATAAAGGGTTATGAACTGGGTTTGTTACCTGAAGAAAATGAAACTAATAAAAAATCAGATAATGTTGTATCTTATTGGGGTGTTGATGACATCCAAAAAGTGTACAATCATTTCATCGAATTGGGAGCTAGTGTACACGAAAAACCAACCAATGTTGGTGGAGAGTTAATGGTAGCAAGTGTATTGGATCCTTGGAAAAATGTGATTGGAATTATTTTTAATCCGGAATTTAAACTACCAAAATAATATATGAATTCAATTGAACTAAAAATTGAAAATAATGTCGCGTATATTACGCTTAACAGACCAGAAGTTTTTAACAGTTTCAATCGTGAAATGGCTCTGCGATTACAAGATACTTTAGATGCTTGCGAAACTAATAATGAAGTTAGAGCGTTGGTGCTTACAGGTAGTGGGAAAGCCTTTTGTGCAGGTCAAGATTTAAAAGAAGTGACGACTCCGGAACTTAATCCTGGCTTCAAAAAAATATTGGAAGAACATTATAATCCAATCATTTTAAGAATTCGAAATATTGAAAAACCAATTATTGCAGCTGTCAATGGAGTTGCTGCAGGAGCAGGAGCAAATATAGCTTTGGCTTGCGATGTTGTTGTAGCTGATGAAAAAGCCAGTTTTATTCAAGCATTTAGTTTAATAGGATTAATACCTGATAGTGCAGGAACTTTCTTTTTACCACGATTAATTGGTTTTCAAAAAGCATCTGCCTTAGCAATGTTAGGAGATAAAATTGGAGCTGAAGAAGCCGAACGCTTAGGGATGATTTATAAATATGTGCCATCTGCAGAATTTCAAGAGACAATTAAGAAGTTAGCTTTAAAAATGGCGCAAATGCCAACGAAAGCTTTGGGTTTAATCAAGAAAACATTTAATCAATCTCTAGTTAACAATTTAGAAAAACAACTCGCTTTAGAAGCGAAACATCAAATTGAAGCTGCTGAAACTGAAGATTTTAATGAAGGAGTTACGGCGTTTATGGAAAAACGTAAACCCAATTTCAGAGGTAAATAAGTATTTGCCTCTGTCCTGAACTTGTTTCAGGATCTCTAAAATGACAGTATTTTTTTCAATTAAAACTAACAATAAAGAGATTTCCACTTTCGTGGAAAATAATTATGAATAAGGAAACTTTGATACAAGTACATGAAAGGATACAGCCATATATTCACCGAACTCCTGTGCTTACTTCAGAGTTAATTGATGATATATGTGGGACTAAGGTTTTTTTTAAATGTGAAAATTTTCAAAAAATGGGAGCTTTTAAAATGCGAGGCGCAGCAAATGCCATTTTAAGTTTAACACAAGAGCAACGTAATAGAGGAGTTGTAACACATTCTTCAGGTAATTTTGCTCAAGCATTATCATTGGCCGCTAAAAAAATTGGTGTTAAGGCATTCATTGTAATGCCTGAAAATGCACCTCAAGTAAAAAAAAATGCTGTTAAAACTTATGATGGTGAAATCATTGAATGCGATTCTAATCCTATAGCTCGTGAAGAGATGGCAGAAAAAGTAAGAATAGAAACAGGAGCAACTTTTATTCATCCATCAAATGATGATAATGTTATTTACGGACAAGGTACAGCAGCGATAGAATTATTAGAGGATTATCCGCAATTAGATTATATCTTTACACCAGTTGGAGGTGGGGGTTTAATTGCAGGAACAATTTTGGCTGCAAAGTTTTTTTCTGAAAAATGTAAAGTCATTGGGGGAGAACCCAAAAATGTTGATGATGCTTATCGCTCGTTGCAAAGTGGTAAAATAGAATTTAATGAAAGTACAAATACGATAGCAGATGGGTTAAGAACCTTTTTAGGAGATCGGAATTTTCCAATTATAAAAGAAGGTGTTGAAAAAATAATTCGAGTAGAAGAAGAAGAAATAATAAATGCTATGAAGCTGATTTGGGAACGCATGAAAATAATTATCGAACCTTCTAGTGCAGTTGCATTTGCAGCATTACTTAAAGATAAAGAAGATTATAAAAATAAAAACGTCGGAATTATTATTTCCGGCGGAAATGTAGATGTAACAAATCTGCCATTTTGAATATTAACGATTGTGGATTGAAGATTGAAGATTTTTGAACTAAAAAAAGGAATAAATATGAAACCAAATCAATTAGAAGAACGATTAATTCAATTCGCAATTGATGTTATATTACTTTGTAAAAAAATTGATAAATCTTTTGCTTCAGAGCATCTTGCAAAACAATTAATAAGATCTGCTACTTCATCAGCTTTAAACTATGGAGAAGCAAGGGGTGGTGAATCCGCAAGAGATTTTTTACACAAGATGAAAATTTGCTTAAAAGAATTAAGAGAGAGTTTAATTAATATGAAAATACAAAAAGGAGCATAATTGGTTAAAGATGTTGCTTCTTTAGATAAATTATTAAAGGAAAACGATGAGCTTATTTCAATATTTGTTGTAAGTATTAAAACTGCGACTTCTAAATTAAAATAGAAAAGTAATTATGATGAAAACGTACTTCAAAAATCAAAAATCAAAAATCTTCAATCTCCAATAATGAAAGTAGGAATTATTGGTTCTGGAACAATGGGAAGCGGGATTGCGCAAGTGGCTGCAACTTCTGGTTGTATAGTTAAAGTTTACGACACAAATCAAAATGCTTTAGATAAAAGTAAGGCTGCTCTTGAAAAAGTATTGTTGCGATTAATCGAAAAAGAAAGAATTAATAAAGCTGAAAAAAGCAGAATACAAGACAATATTTCGTATGTAAATTCCTTGAAGGATTTAGCAGATTCCGATTTAACTATTGAAGCTATTGTTGAAAATTTAGAAATTAAGCAAAACCTATTTTCAGAGTTGGAAACTTATGTGTCGGATCAAACAATAATTGCATCAAATACATCATCATTATCAATTGCATCAATTGCTTCTTCATTACAAAAACCAGAACGTTGTGTTGGCATTCACTTTTTTAATCCAGCACCTTTAATGGCATTGGTTGAGGTGATTCCTGCTATACAAACATCTAAATCTGTATTTGCTAAAGCAGTCTCCACTATTAAAAGTTGGAATAAAGTTGTAGCGGTAGCTAAAGACACACCTGGATTTATTGTAAATCGCGTTGCAAGACCATATTATGGCGAATCACTTCGTATTTATGAAGAAGGAAT
>JAGLKH010000520.1 GCA_023141985.1 Flavobacteriaceae bacterium
AGGCTTACGGTCTTATCATTATTCACTTTTGCTTTAATAAGTGCTCAAGAAGTTCAATCTCCAAAATTTGGAAAAGGATTATTTAATCTCGTAGGTCAGGATAGTTCTTGGACTATGAAAATTGGTACCAGAATGCAGCTTTTAGGCATTGCTAATTGGGAGGATGGCGAAAGTAACGAATCTAATTTTTTAGTTCGTAGAGCAAGATTAAAGTTTGATGGTTTTGCCTTCAGTCCAAAACTTAAATATAAAATAGAATTAGGATTATCTAACAGAGATATTTCTGGAGCTTCTGAATTTACAAATAATGCACCAAGATATATTCTAGATGCTGTTATTAAATGGAATTTTTACAATAATTTTGAACTGTGGTTTGGTCAAACTAAGCTGCCTGGAAATAGAGAGCGAGTAATTTCTTCTGCTAATCTTCAACAAGTAGATCGTTCATTGCTCAATAGTAGATTTAATATAGATCGTGATATGGGTTTTCAGTTAAGACATCATTTTAACCTATCTAACAATTTTATTGTTAAAGAAATCTTTGCCTTTTCTCAAGGTGAAGGGAGAAATGTTACTACTGGAAATATTGGAGGTTACCAATATACAAGCCGTATCGAATTATTGCCTTTTGGAAATTTTACTAGCAAAGGTGATTATAAAGGATCCGATCTAAAACGAGAAGATGCTCCAAAATTAGCTTTAGGAGTAAGCTATGATTACAATAATAATGCCGTTAAAACAAGAAGTAATCAAGGAAGTTATATGGAAACTGATGCAGGCTTTTATGAAACTAATATTTCTACGGTATTTATTGACGCTATGTTTAAGTATAAAGGATTTTCATTAATGGCGGAATATGCAGATAGAGATGCTAAAGATCCTTTTGCTAAGAATTCTGATGGGACATTAACTGGGGACGAAGTACAAGTTGGGCATGGGTTAAACTTACAAACCGGATATTTGTTTAAAAACGATTGGGAAGTATCTGGAAGATATACAAACATTAAATTAGATAAAAATATCACTGGGAGAAATCCTGAAAGCCAATACACTTTAGGTGTTTCTAAATTTATTGTTGGACACAGTTTAAAAGTACAAAGCGATATTAGCTATTTGGAGATTGACAATAACAATAATCAATTGATGTACAGGCTACAGTTTGATATTCATTTTTAAAACATAACAATTTGATAACTTTATACTTAAAAACACTATAGATATTTGTAAACTATTTCAAACTAAACTATGGATAATATATACTTATTAATGATTGTGGCTCTTGCTTTTTTAGCTATAACTGATCTGGTTGTAGGCGTAAGTAATGATGCCGTAAACTTTTTAAATTCTGCTATAGGCTCTAAAGCGATTTCATTTAGAACTATTATGATTGTAGCCAGTATAGGAATTGCATGTGGTGCCATATTCTCAAGTGGAATGATGGAAGTTGCTCGTAAAGGGATTTTTAATCCCAGCGAATTTATGTTCGATGAGATTATGTACATCTTTATGGCAGTTATGATTACAGATATATTACTTCTTGATTTTTTTAACACGCTTGGTATGCCAACATCTACAACGGTTTCTATAGTTTTTGAATTACTAGGTGCTGCTGTTGCAATGGCATTAATTAAAATTGGTGCAGATGGAGGAAGTTTCTCTGACCTTGTAACCTATATAAATACATCAAAAGCGACTCAAATTATTTTTGGAATAATCCTCTCAGTCGTCGTCGCATTTTCTGTAGGTGCTTTTGTGCAATGGGTTTCGAGGTTGTTATTATCATATAATTTTGAAAAGAAAGCTAATTGGGTTGGTGCATTATTTGGTGGTGTTGCTTTAACTGCAATGGTTTATTTTATTCTTATGAAAGGCATTAAAGGTGCTGAAGTTGCTAAAGAAAGTTTTGATATAATAGGTGGTGCCACTATAAAAGACTTTTTAGAAGAACAAGTATTGTCAATCATAGGAGTAAGTCTTTTATTATGGTCTTTACTATCTTATGCTTTAATTAGTTTTCTAAAAACTAATATTTATAAACTTATTATAATTGTTGGAACTTTTGCTTTGGCATTAGCTTTTGCCGGGAATGATTTGGTAAATTTTATTGGTGTTCCAATTGCTGCGTGGCAATCTTATGAAGCATGGATTGCTTCGGGACTACCAGCTCAAGAGTTCAGCATGGAAATTCTTGCAGCCAAAGTGCCTACACCAACGTTACTTTTATTTCTAGCTGGGATGATTATGGTAGCTACTTTATGGTTTTCCAGTAAAGCAAAAGCGGTTGTAAAAACATCTATTGATTTATCAAGACAGGGCGAAACCAAAGAACGATTTCAACCTAACTGGCTATCAAGAGGATTTGTTAGATTAGCTATGGACTCTTCTAAATTGACCTCTTATTTTATGCCTAAATCATGGCAAAACAAAATCGAAAAACAATTTGAAAAACCTGTTATAGCTTTATCTAAAGATAAAACACATGAACTCCCTGCGTTTGATTTAGTAAGAGCTGCAGTAAATTTAATGGTTGCCGGAGTTTTAATTTCAATTGCCACTTCTTATAAATTACCCCTTTCTACAACATATGTAACCTTTATGGTCGCTATGGGAACATCTTTAGCCGATCGTGCTTGGGGAAGTGAAAGTGCTGTGTATCGTGTTGCTGGTGTATTAAATGTTATTGGAGGGTGGTTCTTTACAGCAATAAGCGCTTTTACAGCTGCTGCTGTAATGACTTATCTAATTAATTTAGGTGGCCCAACTGTTATTGCAGTTTTATTGTTTATTGCAGTATTGCTTGTAGGTAGAAATTATGTATCGCACAAGAAAAAAGCAAGAGAAATAAAGGCTGAAGATAGTTTAGAAAAAGCTGAAAGCAGTTCTGTTCAAGGTGTTATACATGAAAGCGCAAAAAATATTGCAAATGTTGTAAAACGTGGTAATAGAATTTATACTAATGCTATAAAAGGACTTGCTATGCAAGACTTAGCTTTGCTTAAAAACAATAAAAAACAAATTATTAAGCTTTCTGATGAGGTTGATGAGTTACGAGATAATATTTTCTATTTTATTAAAAATTTAGACGAGTCTAGTGTAGGTGCGAGTAATTTCTATATTCATATTTTAGGATACCTACAGGATATAACTCAATCCTTAGAATATATTTCTAAAGCAAGCCATAAGCATGTAAATAATAATCATAAAAAGTTGAAATTCAGTCAAATTAAAGAACTTAAGCAAGTTGATGATGCGATTGAAGAATTATTTAAGAATACTAAAGAAGCGTTTGATTCACGTTCATTTGAACAAATTGGTGGTCTTTTAAATAATAAAAAAGTTGTTTATGATTTAGTGAAGGAAAAAATACAAGCACAAGTTGCCAGAACTCGAACTGAAGAATCAAGTCCAAAAAACACAGCGTTATACTTTAGCTTGTTATTAGAAACTAAAGATTTACTTAATGCAACCATGAATCTTTTAGAAGAGTACCACAATTCACATGATAGTACTGTTGAACCAGCTACTTTACCTCCTAGTGCTGAAGATACTACAGAAAACTAAATAATTATTAAATTAGAAAATATAAACCACCTCAATGAGGTGGTTTTTTGTTTTGTATATTTGTTATAACCTTATATTATAAAAATGAAACCATACATACTTTCTTTAACCTTTATTTTATTATATAGTACAACTATTAGTCAAAATTTAACTGGGGCACAACTATTAGATAAAGCCATAGAATACCATGACCCAAACCATAATTGGGAATCTTTTAATGGGGAATTATTAGTTACTATGGAAACGCCAAACAATCTAAATCGTGATAGCAAAATTGTTATAAATCTTCCTGAAGACTACTTTTATGTAAATGCTGTTCGAGATACGCTTTCTACAGAATATACTTTAGATAAAGGCAATTGTAATATAAAATTTTGTGGTAAAAGTGAATTTGATGATGCCACTGCTAAAACGCATCGTTTAAGCTGTGAACGCGCAAATATGTATAAAAACTATTATACTTATTTATATGGTTTGCCAATGAAGCTGAAAGACAATGGCACTATTATTCATGGCAAGGTTGAGCGTAAAACATTTAAAGGGAAGGAGTATCTTGTACTCAAAGCTACTTATGATGAAACCGTTGGTAGTGATACCTGGTATTTTTATTTTGATCCTGAAACTTATGCTATGGAGGTCTATCAGTTTTTTCACGATGAAGCAAAAAATGATGGTGAATATATCTTACTCACCGAAGAAGAAATCATCAATGGTATAAAAATGCCAAAAAATCGTGCCTGGTACACTAATAAAGAAAATAAATATTTAGGAACAGATCGTTTAAAATAAAGTAAATCCAGGCTTCGAAAAGCGATATTAATAAATTCTATTTCTATTTTCCATTTTCTAAAATAGTATCTTTCTTACCATATAATAATTCTGCTACTTTAATAAGCTTTTCTATCATATTATTGACATTGTCATTATCGTTAAATAAAGATGAGGCCATTTGAACATCAATTAAATTCTTACGAATTAAATTATCTATTTGTGCATTACTTTTTAGGATATTGTTCTTTGCCTCTTGTCTTAAGTCTTGCAGTTTTATATAATACGCTTCATTTTCTTCTTCTGTTCTAAACAAATAAATAACTCTTAAAACCCTTGCTACTTTTTTTCTAAATCTGTCGTATTCTATTTTTATATATTTATTATCAGAATTTAAATACTTAGACACATTGTAGCTCAATACTCTCGCGTCTGTTAATATTTGAACCATTTTTCGATTGGCAATTTTAATTTCCGTAACACGATTATTCTGTTCTTCGCTTAAGCCTAAAGAACTTTGTGCTGTTGTAGCATATCTAATAATCTCACCATATATAGTTTTAACTTTGCTCGAATATAATTCTCGTACATTAGTTTTTAAATCTTCTTGAGATTCCTTAACTATTTTTTTAATCTTTACGTCAGACTTAATATCCTCTCTATGAATATTCATAGCGTGAGCGACAATTTCAAAAATAGCATTTTTATAAAGGTATTTAGATTCATTAACTAATGAAACTATTAGAGTTTCAGGGTACTTTAATACTGCTTCATTAAGAAATTTGGGTTCATCAATATCTTTATCCGGTTTATCTTTAAAAACCCAAATTAAAACTCTTTCTAATATTCCTATAAAAGGAATCATAATAATGACTCCTATAGTATTAAATATGGTATGGAATAATGCTAATTTTAGGGTGAAATCAGTAGCTCTTATGCCAAACAAATTTGATAAATAATCTACAAAATTTGCCAGTGAATATATAAATGCAAGAGCTACAATTCCAGTCATTACATTAAACACAAAATGAGCTCCTGCCAATCTTTTTCCTGCTATATTTGAATTTAGAGACCCTAAAATTGCTGTAATGGTAGTTCCAACATTGGCACCAATTGTGAGAGCTAAGGCATTTTCGTATTCTATTTGCCCTGCAGCCAATGCAGTTAATATTAAAGCTAATGTTGCGCTACTTGATTGTAGTATTGTGGTCATGGCAATTCCTATGAAGGCATAAATAATGACTCCTAAATATCCCGAAATAGCATATTGAGTAAAATCTATATATTCATTAAAAATTTCAAACCCTTCTTTCATGTAATGAATGCCTAAAAAGAAAAATCCTAATCCAGCTAAAACATTTCCAATACCTTTAAGTGAATTTTTTTTTTGAAAGGAGAAAATAATTCCAAAAACAAGCATGGGCATTGCTAATGCCGATATTTTTATTTTTAAACCAAAACCTGCAATTAACCATGTTGTTGCAGTTGTGCCAATATTTGCTCCAAATATTAACCCTAAGCCTTCAGATAAGGTAATTAAACCCGCACTAATAAATGAAATTGTAACGACAGAGACTAATGAGCTAGATTGAACTAATGCTGTTACAAAAGCACCAGTACTAATACTTTTGTATAACTTGTTTGTTGCTTTTTTTAAGATCTTTTGAAGTGGCCCTTTGGTAAAAACCTTAAACCCTTCCTCGAGCATGATCACTCCAAAAAGTAGAATGGCAACTCCTGCGGCTATTGTTTTAAAATTTGGATTAAAAAATAAAACGACACCCAATACAATTAATGTTGCCAGAAAAGATAACCTTCTAATCATATTTTAAATTTCTTACTAACAACCATCAATGCAGTTGCCGATGAAGATTGTATTACAGCTGTAATCAGAAACCCTATTAGAGAGCGGTCATGGTTACCAGTATCTTTCGCATTTTATTACCTGCTAAATTCATGAGTCTTCACTCATAATTTTCATGCCAGATAAAAAGAGAGCCGTGACTTCTAACAATTGCAAAATATCTGAAAATCTGTAATTCAAAAAGTATTATTGTTTTCTGCTAATAAATGTAATAAAAAAAATATAAAGAATTAAAAAGAGTATATCAAAATAGAATCCTGGGAAGCTTATCCATAAATAACTTATTAGGAAGTAAAAAGCATAGCGAAAACACTATGCTTTTAAAAAATAATACTTTAAATTAAGACCCGCACATTAAGCAATCGTCCCCTTCTGTAGCTTTAGCTTGGGCAATTAAGGCTTTCATTTCATCGGTAGACATTGGTTCTACTTCAGTTGTAATTTGTTGCGCAAATTTTTCAGCTGTTTTTTCAGCTTGTTGCTTTTGCTGTGCCACAACAGTTTCGTCTATTTCTACAATTTCTGTAGTAGGTTCCTCCTGCTTTTTATTATCTAATGTAAACTTAATAGCATCTACAGCACTCTTTGTACGTAAGTAATACATTCCTGTTTTTAAACCACTTTTCCATGCATAAAAATGCA
>JAGLKH010000521.1 GCA_023141985.1 Flavobacteriaceae bacterium
TACCGTTTTCGCTTTGCTAAAAACTCTGAATGATCTCTAAAAGATGTTTCTGAAGATTTGTATTTTCTGAAGCATTCTTGTCTTCTATCATCATCGTGGTAGATCTTTTTGCCTTTCCAATCGTGGCATTTAATACCAAAATGATTATTGGCTTTAACTGCTAAAGTTCCTTTTCCTGAACCCGATTCTAATATACCTTGGGCTAAAGTAATACTTGCAGGAATTTTATAGGCTCGCATTTCTTCCATCGCAATACCTTTATAAACTGAAATATATTGGGTTGTATTATTAATTATAGGTGTGATAAATTTAGGTGAATCGGTTTTAACTTCTTCTTCTACTTCAACAGGCACATTAACTATTTCTGTATTGGTTTCAGCTTTTTTTGCAACAACTTTCTTTCTTGAACCACAACTTATTATTGTTAATCCTAAAACAAAAACTAATAGTATATTATATCTTCTTATCATTTAATTAATGGTAATTTTTTTTCTTTTAATCTCATATTCATTCCTTCAATACCTTGTAATCCTCCTGTATGAATAGCTAAAATTTTTGAGCCTTTAGGAAATTTATTTTTAGTTATCATATCAATAATTCCATACATCATTTTTCCTGTATAAACAGGATCTAAAGGAATATGATGTTCTTTTTTAAATTGATTAATAAACGTAACCAATTCGGTATTTATTTTAGCATAACCCCCAAAATGGTAATCAACAATTAATTCCCAATTATTTTTTATAACAAATTTACTAATATCTTTAGTTAAAAACGCTCCTTTTAATGCTGGAAATCCTAAAATTTTTTGATTTTGATTAGAACTCTTAATAAGTCCGGAAATGGTGCCTCCTGTTCCAACTGCACAACATACATAATCAAAATTCTTATCGGTTTCAGTTAGTATTTCTTCACAACCTTTAATTGCTAACGTATTGGTGCCCCCTTCTGGAATAAGATAAAACGTTCCAAATTCTTCTTTTAAACTATTAATAAAATCCTTTGAAGCTTTTTCTCTGTAATCGCTACGAGACACAAACTTAAATTGCATACCACAGGATTGTGCGAAGGTTAACGTCGGATTGTCTTTAATCTTATCTGTTAGTTCTTCCCCTCTTATAACTCCTATAGTTTTAAAACCAAATTCTGCCCCAACTGAAGCAACTGCTGTAATATGATTAGAGTAAGCACCCCCAAATGTCAATAAGGTTTTAAAGCCCAATTTTTCAGCTTCAATGAGGTTATACTTAAGTTTTCTGTATTTATTCCCCGAAATATGAGGGTGAATTTTATCCTCTCGTTTTATGTAAAGTTCTACACCAAATTCTGTTGGTAAACTTATGTGTTGATTACTGCTTTTTTCAAGATTAAAAATCATGCTTTAACTGGGTTCAAAAATCAATCCAATTTACATTATCTTTGTGACATTATGAAAAAGTTTGTCCCAATAGAAGAAGGCGACTATTACCTAACAACAGAAGGTTATCGTTGTTTTACCAAACAATATCACTTAAAAAGAGGCTATTGCTGCGAAAGTAATTGTAGACATTGTCCATATGGATATGATAAAAACAACACCAATAGCTATCGGGACAGTTAATAAAAAATAATGCAAATAGATACAATGACTTTTAAAGAGCAAATATTAGAAGGTATCCCAAACAAATTACCTCAACCAAAATCTTACGACTCATCTATAAATCATGCGCCAAAGCGAAAAGATATTTTAACTGTACAAGAAAAGAAACTCGCTTTAAAAAATGCTCTACGCTATTTTAATGCCACACATCATGCCGAGTTAATTAAAGAATTTAAGCATGAACTAGATACCTACGGACGTATTTATATGTATCGTTTGCGTCCGGATTATAAGATGTATGCCAGGTCAATAGACGACTACCCATCTCAATCAAAACAAGCAGCTGCTATTATGCTTATGATTCAGAACAACTTAGATTATGCTGTAGCACAACATCCTCACGAATTGATAACTTATGGAGGTAATGGTGCAGTATTTCAAAATTGGGCACAATACAGACTGACTATGAAATATCTTGCTGAAATGAATAACGAACAAACACTTGTAATGTATTCTGGACATCCAATGGGTTTGTTTCCTTCGCATAAAGAAGCTCCAAGAGTTGTAGTTACTAATGGTATGATGATTCCTAATTATT
>JAGLKH010000522.1 GCA_023141985.1 Flavobacteriaceae bacterium
TTTACAAAAGAAGTAGCAAAAAAAATATTGGACAAATTGAATCTAAAAATTAAGTATTCTTAATTGTATGTCGGGTTTTCCGGGGCATTTGACCAAATACTATAGTCTGTACCTAATTCGAGCATTTTTTCTTTCCAAAAGCTAATATCATCTTTTTCAATAATGGATGATTTATATATATTTTCGGTTAAAACCCAAGAATTTGAAATTAATTCGTTAGTCAATTGGTTTGTATCCCAACCTGAGTATCCCAGGAAAAACCGAATATCTTTATCACTTAATTTACCCTGCTTAATAAGCCTTTTAACACTATCAAAATCTCCTCCCCAAAAAATACCATAAGAGATCTCTATACTGTTAGGAATTAAATCGGGTATTTTATGAATAAAATAGAGATTGTCTTGTTCTACAGGGCCACCATTATAAATTCTAAAAGAAGCCTCAATTTCCGGGATTAAATCTTTAATAGTATATTCCAGGGGTTTATTTAAAATAAAGCCAACTGATCCATCCAGTGAATATTCTGCCAATAAAATTACAGACCTATTAAAAGAGATATCGCCAAGTATTGAGGGCTCAGCTATAAGCAAATAACCTTTTTCGGGATTTAGATTATTCATAAATCTATGATTTTGATTATTTAAATTTAATGAAAATTTGTGTAAAAACAAAAAAGACCCGTTAATTAACGAGCCTTTAGAAATAATTTATTTATAATGAATTAGTTCACAGCACTGCTCAAATCTGATCCAGCTTTAAATTTAACTACATTTTTAGCTTTGATTTGTATAGTTGCTCCTGTTTGAGGATTTCTACCTTCTCTTGCAGCTCTTCTGGTAACTGACCAAGATCCAAATCCAACTAAAGAAACTCTGTTTCCTTTTTGTAAAGCTCCTTCGATGTCAATTAATAAACCGTCTAATGCTTTTTTAGCAGCAGCTTTAGTAATACCAGCATTTTCTGCCATTCCATTGATTAAATCTGTTTTGTTCATAAATTTTAATTTAAATTGTTATTTTTTTGGGTTAACTTCTTGTTAAATCCTCTACAAAATTATACGGATTATCCATTTACACAAGTAATAGCAAGGGAAATGGATGTTTTTGTTAATAACTTAAACTAAATGTTAATAAAGGAACGCGTTTTTTTAAAGTTTTGATAGTATCAATGATATCAAGGGTTTACAGCATTTTGGCTTCAGCATCAAAATTATAACCATTTAAAAGAGATTTTATTTCCATTTTTCGCTTCCCGGGCATTTTTATTTCTTTTAGTTTTATAAAACCTTTATTAACAGCCACTTTAACTTCAGTTTTAGTGCTTAGAACTTTTCCGATTTCAAAATCATGTTTATCAACACATTTTTCTACCTCATAAATCTTAACATTTAGTTCTTCATTGTTGTTTTTTATCAAACACCAGGCTGCCGGATAAGGATTTAAACCTCTTACTTTATTGTAGATGTTAGTTAAACTATCATTCCAATCGATAAAACAATTATCTTTATTTAGCTTATAAGCTGTTTTAATGTTTGCATTATCTGGCTGAGGTATTGTTTTTATATTTCCTTTTTTAATGCGTTTAACAGTATCGATTACCAGGCTACTGCCAATCAGCATAAGCCTATCGTGTAATTCGCCTGCAGTTTCACTTGGAAGAATTTTTACTTCCTGTTGTAGAATCATTGCTCCGGTATCAATTTTTTCATCTATAAAAAAAGTAGAAACACCAGTTTTAGTTTCCCCATTTATTATTGCCCAATTAATAGGAGCTGCACCGCGATAGTTTGGTAACAGTGAGGCGTGAAGATTAAAAGTTCCATATTTTGGCATTTGCCAAA
>JAGLKH010000523.1 GCA_023141985.1 Flavobacteriaceae bacterium
CTGCCATTATAGATGATTAAATGTATTCTAAATATAATGGAAAAAGTTAACTCTTGACAATTTCGTGACAACAAAATCAGACGCAATGAACTATACAAGCTGTTGTGCTTTCGTTATTAATTTAAATCACAATTAATAGCCTCAATTAGTTCTTTGATCAAGTTCACTTTGAATTATCTTAAGCGTATTTTCTATATTGTTCTTCAGACCAGAATAATAACTTGAATTCAGGAAAGTACCAGTGATATAAAAGAAGGTTAGTTGATTATCATATTCAATATTCTTTAGCAGCACTAGGCTAGATGACTTAAAATTACTGTTAGGCATGTCCATCTTATTTCCCAATGCATTTATAAAGGACTTTCTACCATTGCCCCATTTATTCATTAAATCAATCAATTTATAACGAGGTTTGGAATGTTCTTCTTCCTGAAACAGGACACTGGTAAGGATTCCATCCCATGAGGCCAGTTTTAATCGCAACTCCCTATTCGAAATGATACCTAAATTACCAGAGTTGATTAACTCAATAAGAGTACCTGGACTAGGACGGTATTGAATTTCTGCTAAAATAGTGCGATACATTAAAGAATCAAATACTTTTTCAGTCAAATCTGGATCATCCGTTCCCATTTTACCTAAAAGTGTATGAGCGATCTTCAAATTTCGCTGATTTAGTTCCATTACTCTTTCTACCTCTTTGAGGTTGTTTGAGAATTCATCATGAAGGGCATTTAGATAAATTACTTCTGTGTCATTAACCTTGTTAGTTTCATTCCAATTATTTATGCTCAAAGCAATTAAAATCCCAATAACCACAAGTACAATTTCGCCAATGGCGTAAAGGATATATTTGTTTACATTGTTTACATTAATCATGTTTTGTCTAATTTTTCGGAAGAATTTTATCATTGTAGTTAGTAAGCGTGTAGCTAGTTGATTTTGAAATAAATATAGTAATTCTTATTTAGAGTTGAAAAATAGGTTTACTAGAATGGTTGTAGTTTATAACTCTACATCTTTTATTGTCTCCCTAACTCGTTTACCTTGATGGGAATAATCTAACTGAAATCGATAAGGCCTGTTCTTTTTAGAGACCTCTTTTTTGCCATAATATTTTTTTCGAAGATTTACTGCCATTATAGATGATTAAATGTATTCTAAATATAATGGAAAAAGTTAACTCTTGACAATTTCGTGACAACAAATAAGTTTTCAATCTGTTAAAGTCTGATATTTACAAATTACTCATTCCAATGTGTAATGGGTAAATAGTTTTTCTTTAAAAAGGCTTTAAAACGTTCTTCTTTTCGATAAGGATCGAATTCTCTTCTACTTTTATGTCTTCTAATGCGGCCAGGTTCAATTAATTTTCCCAGATAATGATACATAGAATCCCTCTCTTTTAAAATGGCATAAACAAATACTTTAGAATTTATATTCAAAATATCTTTAAATATATCATCTACTTTTTCTCTATCTCCTAATTGCGCATAAGTAATTACCTTATAAAAAATATTATCTTCCATTAGGCTATCCTTTAATACTTCTTGTGCTTTTTCATAGTTTTCTTGATGATAATAATAATACCATAAATAATTTAATTGTTGCTTTTCATTATGTAATGATTTAAAATTCTGACTCTGCATTAATTTCTTAGCTGTTGCGAAATTTTTACTTTCCACCAATGCACTGTGATAAAGACTAACATTAGAAGAATTTGTTGAATCTAATTCATAGGCTATTTTAGCATATTTTAAAAAGTTGATATTATCATTTAATATTTCATCATAAGCATGCCCTAGCTGGTTATATAGATAAGAATTGTTTGGGTCTTTTTCAATCTCCATTTCAAAAAACCGAATAGCCTCTTTCCAATCTTTATTTTTATATGCTTTTATCAGACTTTCAGTTCTTAAATTATCCTCTTTAGACCATAGAAACTTCATTTTATTAAAGTACTTCTCTGTTTCCTTAATTTTGTTGTTTACAATCAAGGCATTTAAAAAATTGCCCCCTACAACCTTTGAAAATGGATCTAATCGCTGTGCAATAGTTAAATAGTGAAGAAATTTTGTTACATCGGGATTTGGACAAAATAAATAATAACGTCCAAATTGAAGATGTGCTGCAGCATCATTAGGGTTTGATGTGATGGCTAGTTCATGAAACTCTTTTGATTTAGCCCAATCTTTATGTTGTAAAAGCCTTGCTTTCACTGAACACGCTCTAAAGCAATTGGGATTTATCTTTAAAGCTTTATTACTATAAAAATTTCCTTTATTCAAAGCCTCATACAAATTTAAATAATCATACACTCCCATCAACAAATAAGAATTACCTATTTCAGCGTAAGCATCCGCAAATTCAGGATCTAATACTACAGCTTCTTTATTCAATTTAATATTTAACTCAAGATCCTCTTTCTTTCTACTATTGTTTTTCAAACGTCCTTTTAAAAATAAATGGTAGGCTTCCATATTCTCAGTTGGATGTTTTTCTAAAACTTTTTCTTCTTTATCTGTTAAGATAACATTAAGCTTCTGCGTTATACGTTTTGCTGTTTCGCATTGAATTTTAAAAACATCCTTTAATTCATAATCATATTCATGAGACCATAAATGCTTATCACTTTTTACATCTATTAGCTGTGTTATAATTCTTAATTTATTCTCAAACTTTTGAATGCTAGATTCTACAATATAGCCAACACCCAATTCCTTACCAATCGCTGGCATAGATTTTTTACTTTCGCGATATCTTTCAGTAGATTGCCTGGATATCACAATTAATCCTTTTATGGTAGATAGATGGTTCAAAAGATCATCCCAAATACCATCGGCTAAATATTGGTTTTCTGTGTCATTACTAATGTTTTTAAATGGCAATATGGCTATAGAAGGTGGTCGATCATTAATTTTTTGATATTGTGATTTATCAATTATTAAATAACCAATAATTAACATTGCAAGGATTAAAATTGAAAATAATATTATTTTCTGAGATTTTGAACCCTTTTGTTTTGGTGCTTGGTCAATTATATTCTCAATAGCCTCTTTATTATGAGTCTTATATTCGCCGGGAGTAATTCCATAACGCCTACGAAATGTTTTATTAAAATAGGACTGACTGCCAAAACCAACTTTATAGGCTATTTCAGCAATAGTAAGATCGGTTTCTTTAATTAAAGTGGCTGCTTCTTTTAATCGTAACTCTCTTATATATTGATTAACCGATTTACCTGTTTTTGCCTTTACCTTCTTTAATGTTTGAGAAGTACTTAATCCTATAAGTGAAGCGAGCTCACTTACACCAAATTTTTCATCGGTAATATTGCTCATAACAATATTATGTACTTTATCTATAAAATTTTTATCCATAGGAGATGAAATTACATCTCCTAAATTTAATCAATTTTATTTATCTCTGTTTTTTGTATCTCAATAATATCAAAAAAAAGTTTCAAACCTTTAGAGTTTGAAACTTCTTATTTAATGATTTAATATACATTGGCAGATGAATCAATGATCATCAATTATTCTGGCAACAACATTTACAAAATTATTACCATTACTGTTATAAACAAAATTTGTATTGATTTTCAGCCTTTTATTTTCAGTTGGCTCAATACATTCGCCATCTGCAAAAGCATCATTTATTCTTGTATCTACATTTACAGTTCCAGGTGTAAAATTACCATTAAGGTCAAACCAATATTCAATTCCTCCTTCAGAGTTTA
>JAGLKH010000524.1 GCA_023141985.1 Flavobacteriaceae bacterium
AAAACAATCCGCCTTGTGTTGTTCCTTTAATTCTACCCAAATGTTTATAGGCTAATTCTGTGACTTCTCGTCCTCGAGGTGTTCTCATAATAAAGCCTTCCTGTATCAAAAAGGGTTCATATACCTCTTCAATTGTTTCTGAGCTTTCGCTTACAGCTGTGGCTAAAGTTGTAATACCTACCGGTCCTCCCTTAAATTTATCAATAATAGTAGTTAAGATTTTATTATCCATTTCATCTAAACCATGAGCATCTACATTTAGAGCTTCGAGAGCAAATTTAGATATTTTAATGTCAATATTTCCGTTCCCTTTTATTTGTGCAAAATCACGAACTCGACGTAACAATGCATTAGAAATTCTTGGTGTCCCTCTACTGCGTCCAGCAATTTCTATAGCTGCTTCCATAGAAATTGGAACATTTAATATATGTGCACTTCTCTGTACTATTGATGTTAATATTTCGGTTTTATAATATTGTAATCTACTCGTAATTCCAAAACGTGCTCTCATTGGAGCTGTAAGTAATCCTGAACGCGTAGTTGCTCCAACTAAAGTAAAAGGATTTAAATTAATTTGTACCGTTCTTGCATTTGGCCCAGACTCGATCATGATATCGATCTTATAATCTTCCATTGCTGAATATAAGTATTCTTCAACAATTGGACTTAAGCGATGTATTTCATCAATAAATAAAACATCTCGTTCTTCCAAATTTGTGAGCAATCCTGCTAAGTCTCCTGGTTTGTCTATAACAGGTCCAGAGGTGACCTTAATGCCAACTCCTAATTCATTTGCCAATATATATGCCAATGTTGTTTTTCCTAATCCTGGAGGTCCATGAAATAAAGTGTGGTCTAAAGCATCTCCACGCATATTGGAAGCTTCTACAAATACTTTTAAGTTTTCTAAAATCTGATCTTGTCCAGCAAAATCGCCAAAAGAAAGTGGTCTTAACGCTCTTTCTATATCGTGCTCTTCCGGAGAAAAATCTTCACTTGACGGATTAAGATTTTCGTTCATACTCATTCCCCACGAAAGTGGGAATCTTCTTTTAATTATTTCTTCTACTTTTATTGAGCCTTATTCATTATTCTAAGATTTCCGGCTTCATTTCGATTTGTTTTGACAAGCTCAACAAACGTCGCTCAGTGTGACTCACTGAAAAAGAAAAAAGCTACTCATCAAATATAAGCAAAAAGCCTTTCTGTTTTAGAGAAAGGCCTTTTTATATCGATTATGAGATTCCTGCCTTCACATCGACTTCGCTCAGTGTGACACACAGGAATTTGTTAGTGCTGTAATTCTTCTTCTCCTTCTTTTAACGGCACGTTTTGAGGCACAAAATCTTCATCATGTCCTGGTTTACTATAATCGTAAGCCCAACGATGTACATGAGGTATTTCTCCTTCCCAGTTACCATGAATATGTTTTATTGGTGCTGTCCATTCTAATGTAGTTGATCTCCATGGATTTTGAACTGTTTTCTTTCCATAGAAAATACTATAAAAGAAATTCCATAAAAATATTATTTGAGCAATACCACCTATAATAGCAAATATTGTAATTATTACATTTACATTTTGTAAATCATCAAATAAAGGGAAGTTACTATTTGT
>JAGLKH010000525.1 GCA_023141985.1 Flavobacteriaceae bacterium
TCAAAATCGCAGATTGTAGCAGATAGACCACTGATTCGTGTCACTAATATGTCAGAGTGATTACGACAACCTCTCACAACAATAGTGTTTATAAGGGTTTTGAGAAATACGTTTAATTTTTTCCTCAAATAAAACCAGAGAAAAAAGGCTGTTGCGATGAGCGATGATGAAAAAGCTGTATATAACTTATTAAAGGCAAATTCTCCAATCGATCTAAATACTCTAAAAACACAATCGGGTTTAAGTAACAGAAAATGGGATAAGACCATTAAGGGCTTAACAAAACTAGGATTAGCAAAGGTTATAAAAACCGATGATGCTTTGGTTGTAGAACTACAAGAATAATACATTTGTCATGCTGAACTTGTTTCAGTATCTTATTATAAAGCTAGATGAACTTACTAAGCTCGGTAAGTTCTTTTAAATGTTTTACCATTTTCATTGACATTATTTATTTATTTTCTGATGTTTATCACCCAGCGGCAAGTTCATTTTCCTAAGCAATTCAATATACCTTGGGTTGTCTTTTAATTGATCATAATAAGGCTTAGTTGCGATATATGCATTATTCTGCATTTCATAATCCCTTTCTAAGCATTCCATAGCTTTATCATATTTTTCCAATTTTAAATATCTTTCCGCTTTGATACCGTTACTCATATAGCAACTATCCCCATATTTCTCATTCATTTTAAACATTTCTTCAATGGCAGCAATATGTCCCTTTTCATGAAATATGTTTAACACAGCAGTCCTACCTTCATCATTCCAACGTCCACGGCTTCCGACTTTTTTATCCCATGATTCAAACCACTTTTTATAGTCTCCATTTTTATATGCTACACGCATTTGGGTATCAGCTAAATTACCCTTGGCAAAGTCAAAATTTGGATCGATGGAGAGGGCTTTTTCGAAATGTAGAATGGCAGATTGATAATCACCCTCAAACTTCATCACTACTCCATATAATCCCAAACCCAGAGGTTTTAAAGGGTCCAATTCTAAACCCAAATTTGCCTGTTGTACAGCTTCATCGGATCTGCGTAGTATCATCAATAAATGCGCATAATACATTCGGCTCAATGCATTATTAGGATTTAACTCAAGTGATCTTAAAAATTCTTTTTCACCTTTCTCCCAATCCCATTCTGTCCATACTGCTACTATAGCTTTTACATAATGTGCCCGTGCTGAATTGGTATCCAACTCTAGAGCCTTGTTCATATATTTATATACTTTTGGAAGGGTAACAGATTTTGGTAAAAATCCAAAAAAACTAAATACACCCCATGCATTTGCTAGGCCTGCATAGGGGTCTGCCCATTCCGGATCTATTTCAATAGCCAATTGAAAATACTCTAAGGCCTTTTCAGCTGACTCTTTATCAAGTTTTTCCCAATAAAACTGCCCCATCAAATATGCATCATAAGCTTCAGGATCAACAGTTTTAGATTCAGCCAGTAAATTCTCTTCCTGAGGAGTTAAAATAACATTAACTTCCTCTGAAATTTGTTTTGTTACCCTGTTATACAAATTCAGAATTTTACTTTTATCTTCATAATAATCCTGAACCCAAAGTTGCTGCTCTTCCGGATAAACGCGTACCAATCTTATTTGTATGCATACACTATCACCTTCAATACAGGAGACTGAGGCCTCAATTAAAGCGTCAACCTTTAATGCAGATGCAATTTCCGGTATGGACATCTTAACATCTTTAAAGGAATTTGAAGAGGTTGTTCCGGGAACTCGCAGTGCACTGATCTTTTGCATATCCCCAATAAGTGAAGAATGCATTCCAGCAACAAAATATTCTAATTTATCGTTACCTGTAAAATTATCAAATGGAAGTATCGCCAAAGATTTGATTGGTTTTACATTATTGATCACCAATCCCTGCCAGGTCCACCACCCGGCTCCTATCAACACACTTATCAAAATAAGAAAACTAATAACCAATTTTCCTGTTATGGGTTTCTTTTCATCAGAAAGATCTGAGCTTTCCCACTCTGTTCTTTCTATTCCTTTTGGACCAAAATCAAAGATCCAGGAAAGGACCATTGTTGTTAGAAAACCAACAATTAATATTATAATTATCAACTTCATCACCCAGGAAGGAAATTCAAAACTGGCCGATACCAATCCGGCTATTTGTGCTATAACCCAAGCGGAGATACCATAAGCAATAGCTGCCTTATAGACTTTACGCCTTTCCAGTTCCGAAAAGAACTTATGAAGTTTCATGGCTAAAAATAATTATAATTATCCGAATGTGAATTTTACATTCGTCAATATTCCAGCATAGTTATAATATATACATCTGAATAATTCAGATACTTTACATAAAGTTACAAAAACTTTTCTAAATTGGTAGGGCCTTCTAAAATAGTTTTTACATACTAACAGTTTGATCTTCATTAACATGTTCATACCATTTTATTAATGAAATATAAAGGTTTACTATTTCAAGATAAAAAAGGGAAAGTAAACGCTTTAATAATGATGATTGATAAAGAATTAAGAAAATAATCAACCTCCTCGAATAGTGTAGGCACACATTAAAATTGCATATTGTAGCAGATGCTAGCACAAAAACTGTCACGGATTCGTCACTTCAATGATATTGTATGCATCTGACTTCATCCATTCTAGTAAACCTATTTTTCAACTCTAAATAAGAATTACTATATTTATTTCGAAATCAACTAGCTACACTCTTACTAACTACTATGATTAAATTCTTTCGAAAAATTAGACAAAACATGATTAAAGAAAATAAAGTCAGCAAATATCTGCTTTATGCTATTGGAGAAATTATCCTAATTGTAATAGGAATACTAATAGCTCTTATGCTCAATACCCAAAAAGAACTAAACACCAATAGAACTCAAATTGAGGGTATTATAAAAGGAATTTCTAAAAATCTTGAAAATGACATGAAAAGTGTGACCGAGTTGATAAAGATGTCAGAGAAATTTGATTCATTGGCGAAAAATATATTGGCAAAAAAACTGACTGCTTCAGATTATGAAGGAGATCTGTGGAGTAATGAATACATCCGTTTAACCAGAGGTACTGTAGAGACAGTTCAATTTGAAAGTAACGCTTATGATCGGCTTATGGGAAATATAGAAATTATACCTGAAAAATATAATGCCATAGTTGTTGAGCTTCAGCGTGTATATGGAGTTGAAGTACCTATTTCAATTGAGGTCGAAAATGATTTTAGAGCCTATTTAAATGAAATTGAAAATAAACTCAGGAACACGTACGATTGGTATTCAATGACAGATAGTATTCATTATCAACAGCAAATTAATTATTATTTGAATAATCCTCAGTATTTTAATGATGTGTCAGGGTTACAAAGACATGTAATCCATCTTAATGGTCATCTAGATCAACTTAAAGTTGCAATAGCTGTGGCTTATAATAAAATACATCAAGAATTGCTATCTAATTCTTCCTTTTCAGAACATATAGAGCAGTTTGAATTTACCGAACCGGAAGAATTGATTGAATACCTTGGAAAATATAAATTGATAAATATAAAGAGTGCTCCTTATGTCCCTGACACCTTAACTGTAGAAACAAAAAATTATTATTTGAATATTTCTCCGATGAATTTTATAGCGGTAAAAAAAGACAAAGATAAATTTGGAGATGTTGTTGGAACAGATATCCAATTTAATTTTAAACGTGATGAAGATGGAAATATTTATTCTTTTGAAGCTACTCACAAAATGCAGGATAGAGATTCAATCTTGACGGACGTTTTTGAAAAAATAAAATAACGAAAGGCTAACAACTAACCAATGATAAAATTCTTTAGAAAAATTAGACATTATCGAAACATCATTTTGCAAAGCAAAATCAAATGTCCTGCGGACATTTGGTTGAGATAGCCGCTTGCGGGCGTAATCAAACAAATAATGGGAACTATGATTAAGTTTTTTAGACGAATTAGACAAAAACTATTGACTGAAAACAAAGTAAGTAAATATCTTCTGTACGCTATAGGTGAGATTCTTCTTGTTGTAATAGGGATCCTTTTGGCATTACAAGTAAACAACTGGAATGAAAAACGAAAAGTAACAATAATTGAAGTCGAATTTTTAAAAGGTTTGAAAGGCGAAATGAGAGCCAATAGAGATCAAATGATTAATGTAATTGAAGCTCATAAAAAAAATATTGCAGCCGCCCATACAATAATTCAGTTATTTGATAAAGATATAAGTCAAATATCAGAAACGGTTTTAAATACTCTTTTTAACGACCTCGTGCTGACGTGGACATATAATCCTAGAATGGGAAAGCTCAATTCAATTATCATGTCAGGCAAACTTGATTATATAAGCAATCAGGAATTAAAATCATATTTAACTTCATTCCATGATGAGGCAAATGATGCAAACGAAATGAATGTCAAATTTCTGGAAATAAAATATTCGAGATTAGACCCCCTTGTAGATCTAATAATTAGCAGAAAAAATAGATTCAATCTACTGTTTAATGATAGCTCTAATACCCGAAGTTCTTTCAATTCAGATTATAAGAATGTGTTTAAATCCTTCGAGATTGAGAATATCATTAATCAAATGTGGATAATTGCAAAATTCGGATTAGAAGAGGAAGAAGAGCATCTTACTTCAATAAATGATATTTTGAATCTTATTGATGATAAGCTTGAAGATTAGTCTCCTTAGAATAGGAGGATCATCAAAACATAAATATTGAATTTTCTAGTGTTGAAATTAGTAAGATTATTCGTTCGAAAACGACCACTAACAAATCATAAAAGGCAATGTCCGTTAACACTTCCACTGCACTTATGCAAACCGTTAATCAAAATCG
>JAGLKH010000526.1 GCA_023141985.1 Flavobacteriaceae bacterium
GAATTACAGTATTTACCTGACGGGGTAACGTCCGAGGAATTAAAGTTGAAAAGTCCTGAAATGGAGAATTATGCATATCTAGTTTCGGGATTTTTTGAAAGTACGGGAGTACTCGTATCTAGGCAAATAATCTCATTGGACGTTGTGGATGATCTTATAGGAGGTGTAATTCTGGTGACTTGGAAAAAACTAGAACTATGGATTCAAGAATGGCGTTCTGACAAAAACCCCCAGGCAGGAGAATGGTTTGAGTGGTTAAAAAATAAAATAGAAACCAGATCAAATCTTTCCCAAAAGATTTCTGTACAAGCTAAAAGTTTAGATACTGAAAAAGACTAAGAAAACCATTGCCTTTACTGTTGTTTGCTGAAAATGTTAATAATTTGTAATTTAGAAAGATTACATTTCTTGTTAAAAATCAAATAGAAAAAAAATGGAACATTTAGCTTCACTAGGTATATTTTTTGCTGGTCTGGGGATTTTTCTAATCAGTTGTGGGATTTTTTGGTTTGTCTCGGTATATGAAAAAATAAATACACCAAAAGAAAATAAAGAATAATAGGTCAATTCCTGTTACACTTATGATCTCTGGTTTATTGTAAAAGTAGAATTTCAGAATCGTAAGATTAAGTTATATACGCCATTTTGACCAAATCAAGGTATATCTCTTGTGAAGTAGAAATTTCAATTGGTAACAGAAAAACGTTTTACAACAAGATATAAACTGCATTATAACGCAGTTTATACTAACCGTTAAATAAAACCTTCAAAAAACTACCTCGAATAATTAGGTGATTCTTTAGTAATCATGACATTATGAGGGTGGCTTTCGCCTATTCCTGAAGTTGTAATTTTTACAAATTGCCCGGTTTCTTTTAGTGTAGTAATATCTTTAGCCCCGCAATAACCCATTCCGGCGCGTAGGCCGCCAATAAACTGATGAATACTTTCAAACAACTCTCCTTTATAGGGCACACGGCCTACAATACCTTCAGGGACTAACTTCTTAATATCGGCTTCTACATCTTGAAAATACCTGTCCTTACTACCTTGTTTCATCGCTTCAATGCTTCCCATACCTCTGTAAGACTTAAACTTTCTCCCTTCGTAAATTATAGTCTCTCCCGGAGATTCTTTTGTACCTGCAAGTAAAGAACCTAACATTACACAATCGGCTCCTGCAGCTATCGCTTTTGGTATATCTCCTGTATAACGAATACCTCCGTCAGCAATTACTGGTATTCCACTGTCTTTAATCGCTGCTGCAACTTCCATTACTGCAGAAAACTGTGGAAAACCAACACCTGCAATAACACGTGTTGTACAAATTGATCCTGGTCCAATACCCACTTTTACAGCATCTGCTCCAGCTTCTACTAAATATTTAGCAGCTTTTGCTGTCGCAATATTTCCAACAACAACGTCTAACTTAGGAAACTTAGATTTAATATTCTTTAAAACCGTTACCACGCCTTTTGTATGGCCATGTGCTGTATCAATTATAACTGCATCTACGCCTGCATTTGCTAAGGCTTCAGTTCTAAGTACGGCATCTTCGGTAACACCTATTGCTGCTGCAACACGTAAACGGCCAAAACTATCTTTATTAGCTATTGGTTTTTGAGTGAGTTTAGTAATATCTCTAAATGTTATTAATCCAATTAATTTATAATTAGCATCTACAACAGGTAATTTCTCTATTTTATGTTCTTGTAAAATTTCTTCAGCATCTAATAAAGATGTTCCTTTTTTAGCAGTCACTAAATTTTTGCTTGTCATGACTTCGGTAATAGGGCGTTTGTTGTTTTTTTCGAAGCGAAGATCACGATTAGTAACAATTCCTTTTAAAATTCCATTATCATCAACTATGGGAATTCCGCCAATGCTATGCTCTGCCATGTTTTCTTTAGCATCTAAAACTATAGCATTAAGAGGCAAGGTAATTGGATCTATTATCATTCCGCTTTCGGCGCGTTTTACCTTTCTTACCTTTACAGCTTGTTGCTCAATCGACATATTTTTATGCAACACACCAATGCCCCCTTCCTGGGCCATGGCAATAGCCATTCTGCTCTCTGTAACGGTATCCATAGCTGCCGAAACAATAGGTATATTCATCGTTATATTTCGAGTGAATTTAGTTTGAATGTTTACGTCTCGTGGGAGAACTTCTGAAAATGCCGGGACTAATAAAACGTCGTCGTAAGTAAGACCTTCGCCAACAATCTTGTTGTTTTGTGTTGCCATTGCAATTAGATTTTAATTGCAGGCAAATTTACACATTTTATTTAATTTAATTATACTTTATAAATTATAAGTGTAAATTCATGAAGGCCAATTTATAAAATGTGAGTTAGCTGACTAAATTTATGCTTTTTTAAATAATAATAAATTATTATTTTAGCCTATATATCAAAATTTATGGAAGCCTACGCAACTGCTTTATTATATGCTACTCCTTTTTTTATGGGTTTAGTTCTTCTTGAAATTGGTTATGGCCATTTTACAAAAAAACAGATGCATAACACCATGGATACTATCTCCAGCTTAAGTTCCGGACTTACTAATGTTATTAAGGATTCTCTTGGGATTATTTTAGTACTTGTACCCTATCCGTATTTATTAAAACAT
>JAGLKH010000527.1 GCA_023141985.1 Flavobacteriaceae bacterium
TGGCGCTGGTACTTTCCTGTGCTCTAGTTCTTCCCTTGTGTTTCCTATTCATATTCATTATTTAACCTGCAAAGGTACACTATTTAACTAACTTAGATTTATATAACAGGTCTGCTATTTTCCTGTTATCAGATAATCTTGGAACTTTATTTTGTCCTCCTAATTTTCCGATAGACTTCATATAATCTTTAAAACCATCCTTTTTTACAATTGTAATTTTAAGTGGCTGAAGAATTTTACCTTCAATTAAATCAAAATAATAACTGTTTTGTTTTTGAAGTGATTCGTCAATTTTATTTGCTAAAATTGATAAATTTTCCGGTTCGTTTTCAAACTCAATAAACCACTCATGATATGGCAATCCAATCTTTGGATTAATTTGAGGCGCTACAGTAAACTCCGAAATTCTAATACTGGTTTTTTGCGTGGCTTCTTGTATGGCTTGCTCTACCTCTTTGGAAATAACATGTTCTCCAAAAGCTGAAATAAAATGTTTTATCCTGCCAGAAACTATAACACGATATGGCTCTGTTGAAGTAAACTCAACCGTGTCTCCTATATTATAAGCCCAAAGACCGGCGTTAGTTGAAATAATCATTACATAATTTACACCAACCTTAACATCTACTAAAGAAAATCGTTTAGGATTATTACTAAAAAACTCATCTGCTTTTATAAATTCATAAAAAATGCCAGAATTTAATTGTAACAACATGCCTTTTTGATCCTGTTTGTCTTGAAATGCAAAAAATCCTTCACTTGCAGGATATAGTTCTATACTGTCTACTTTTCTGCCAATAAGGTTTTCGAATTTTGCCCTATATGGTTCGTAGTTTACTCCACCAAAAATGAAAAGATTAAAATTCTTGAAAATATCTCCAACTTTTTTTCCGGTCTTTTGCTGAAGTTTTTCAAAATACATCTGAACCCAAGATGGTATACCACTAATAATAGTCATATTCTCATTAACCGTTTCTTCTACTATTGCATTTACCTTTGTTTCCCAGTCTTCAATACAATTGGTTTCCCAGGAAGGCATTCTGTTTTTTTGAAGGTATTTTGGAACATAATGCGCCACAATTCCGGAAAGACGCCCAATTTGAATGTTGTTTTGCTCTTCTAAAATCGGGCTTCCTTGTAAAAAGATCATTTTACCATTTACAAAATTTGTTTTTCCTGTTTCAGCCACATAAAGTAAGATAGCATTCCTCGCCGCCTCAATATGGTGTGGCATACTCTCTTTGGTTATTGGAATATATTTAGCTCCTGAGGTTGTTCCGGATGTTTTTGCAAAATATATGGGTTTGCCCTTCCAAAGTATGTTATCGTTTCCTGCTACTGCTTTTTTAATATATGGTTTCAGGTCTTCATAATCTCTAACAGGCACACGCTTTACAAAATCTTCATAGGAATTAATACTAATAAAGTCATGGTCTTTTCCAAATTGTGTTCCTTTAGCTTCAGAAATTAAATTATTAAAAACCTTGTCTTGTGTTTTAATAGGATTTTTAGCCCACTTGTTGACTTTTTTTTGGATTTGCTTTGCAAATGGTTTAGCAAGTAGTGCCTTGAAAGATGTAATTTCTATACGCTTCATTTATTCAAAATCAATAAAAGTAGTTGGATCTATTGGGTAGCCATTGCTCCAAAGCTCAAAATGTAAATGTGGTCCTGTTGTTAATTCCCCTGTATTGCCGGAAATTGCAATTACCTCTCCCGTTTTTACTAAATCGCCTTGATGCTTTGTTAAAGAGGCGTTGTGTTTATATACCGATAATAGCCCATTGCCGTGTTCAATAATAGTTACATATCCTGTTTGTGTTGTCCACTCAGCTAAAATTACAGTTCCATCAGCAGTTGCTTTTACCGGAGTATCTTCAACTACAACTATATCTACTGCATAATGTTTGTTTTGTGCGTTATACCCTTCGCTAATTGTACCTTTTACCGGTGGAAACAAAACAAAGCTTACCTTAGATGTTGCCGATTCAAATAAATTATATTTATCTTCTTTGTTTACTTTTTCCCGAAGTAGTGAATCCTCTCTTGAGGGACTTAAATTCATTTCGTTTATGTCTAATTCTGCCGCTTCAATAATAGAATCTTTATTAAAATCTACAGTGTTAACATCACCTTTTAGAACTCTTCTTATAGACTCATAGTATTGCTCATTAATTGCTATAACTTGTTGTATAGAATCTGTTTTATAGCTAAGTTGAGTAGCTTTTCTTTTAAGTGATGTAGATGAATATCCGGGTATATACTCTCTTAAAGGTGTAAACGCAATTAAAAGTGTTGTTGCTGCAATAATAAAAATTGCAGAAATTGACATTAATACAAAAACATTTAAACGCGTAAGTTTAATGGCAAAACGCTCTTCAAAAGTATCTTCGTTTAAAATGACTAAACGATACTTATGAAACAGCTTTTTTGCAAATTTTTTCTTGTTTTTTTTTTTGTTTGTCATAGCTGGACAAAATTAAATAAAATAGTATGTACTTTTACAATATGCTAAAGTTTGTTTTTAAACGCAATATTTAAAGTTTAATTATTAACTTTGCATTTTAAAGAAAAAATTATGAGTTTATACATGTTACCATTAGCGTTTGGCCCAATGCAAATAGTTTTAATTGTAGTTGTGGTTTTGTTATTATTTGGAGGAAAAAAAATTCCTGAATTAATGAGAGGTCTTGGAAGCGGAATTAAAGAATTTAAAGATGCCAGTAAAGAAGATGAAAAAGATACTGATAAAGATACTGACACCAAAGCTGACAAAAAAGAATAGTATACGCCTTTTTAGATATTAAAAAACCAACGCAATGCGTTGGTTTTTTTGTTGCCGATTGAGCAATAAAGAATTTCTTGAAACCAAC
>JAGLKH010000528.1 GCA_023141985.1 Flavobacteriaceae bacterium
CTGTATATTTTTCTAATTCTGCATTTAAAACAAGTGTCTTAACCTTGCATTGTTTTACTGCAAATCGTAACCGTCTTTCACCTCCCTGCAAAAGCTCTAAAAACTTAGGTTTACAATCTTTCTTATACATAGCTATCAATGGCATTGTTTTACCCTTACTTTCAAGTTGAATTACATCAATAGATTCATCAATTAGTTTAGTCAATTTTTTTAAAATTTCAGTATTTATTAGAGGGACATCACAGCTTAATACTAAATTGTTATCAGTTTTAGAATAATGCAACCCCGTATATACGCCTGCTAATGGTCCGGCATTTTTAATTAAATCATTTACTCGTTTTAGATTAAAAATATCATAATCAGCATTATTACTAACAATAATAATATCGTCGACAAGAGGTTGTAAAGCTCCAATAATATGATTAATAAAAGACTTGTCTTCGAATATCAGAAACCCTTTGTCACTTCCTATTCGAGAGCTTTTTCCTCCTGCAAGGATAATTCCGGTGATATGTTTTTTGCCTATCATTTAAATCGTTAATAATTTTACTGAAGCAATAACCAATACAAATGACAATATATATCTTAAGTTCTGATTGTTAATTTTTTTACTTCCAAAATATCCTCCAACAAATCCACCAATAATTGCAATTGTAACCAAGCCGAAAGATTCAATTGTTATGGACACTCCACTACTTAATTGACCTGTTAATGCTGAAGCTGAATTAACCCAAATAAATAATGCCGAAACAGCTGCAGCTTCTTTCATTCTTCCCCAATGTAATAACAGAATTATTGGTGTTAAAATAATACCTCCACCAATACCAATAAGACCAGAAAAGAACCCAATTGCTCCACCAACTATTAGTCCTTGCCAAATTTTTATATCCTTTATTTTATTACTTTCTTTTCCAAAGACATTGAGCATTTTAAGGACAGCAAAAATTAATAGTACACCTAATATTTTTTTATATAATGACGTATCTACTTCAATCATTCCACCTAAAAAAGCCATAGGAATAGAAGCAATTGCAAAGGATAAAAATAATTTCACATTAAAATATCCTTCCTTGTAATAATAATAAAAAGCTATAGCTGCAACAAACAAATTAAGTAATAGAGCAGTTGGCTTCATTACTTCTGGGCTAATAGAAAACAAAGCCATTAAAGCTAAATAACCGCTTGCTCCTCCATGACCAACACTAGCATATAAAAATGAAATTACGGGTAGAATTAATAAAAAAAGCCAAATATATTGTGTTTCGAAAATCATAATGTATTTATTGTTTTTACTTCTTTATCTAAAAATTTCCAACATTTTTTATTGATATTCTCAAAAGCAATAATTAAAGATTTTCCATAAGGTGTTAGTTTAGCTCCTCCTCCTCCTTTACCACCAATACTGGTAATTGTAATAGGTTTTTTAGCCGATTTATTTACCGAATCTATAAGAGACCATGCCTTTTTATAGGATATTTTTAATGCTTTTGCTGCTTTAGATAAAGATCCTGTTTCATCGATTGCTTTTAGTAGCCTTACTCTACCTTCTCCCAACAACACATTATCATCAGTTTCAATCCAAATTCTACTTTTAATTTTGTATTTCATGTGTTTATATTTATTTATTTAGAGGTCACATGCTGTTCGCTATT
>JAGLKH010000529.1 GCA_023141985.1 Flavobacteriaceae bacterium
AAACTATTAGTATGCTCGTTTCATGAAATATTAATTTATTGGGAGCAAAATAACTTCAACCGTATCATTTATTTTAATTGTATCTAATGTTTCGGGAACATATACCAATGCATTAGCCAAAGCAAAAGTGTGTAACATCGCCGAGCTTTGACCTTCTAAAACAGAAACTTTTCCATTTATTAAAATCGCTTTTAAAAACTGTGCACGATCTCCTTTTCTAATATATTCTGAAGTGGATTTTGCAGTTGTTTTAGTTAACGAATAATTGATATCTCCAGCCATTTTTTGCAAAGCAGTGTTTACATATATATAGAAACAACTCAATGCTGCTGCAGGATTTCCCGGGAGTGCAAAAACAATAGTATTTTTCTTTTTACCAAAAAACAAAGGCTTCCCTGGTTTTTGTTTCACTTTATAGAAAACTTCTTTTACATCGAGTTCATTTAGAGCTTTACCTACAAAATCGTAATCACCAACAGAAATTCCACCAGTTATTATAACCATATCATTTTCGGTAATCCCTTTATTTAATTTTGAAAGTGTATTTTTATAGTTGTCGTTGATTTTGTGTATTGAAACATTTGTAAATTCAAGACTGTTTAAGGCATTTAATAGCATTCCGGAATTACTTTCATATATATTACCATAATCTAAGGGATTTCCAGCTTCAACCAGTTCGTCTCCAGTAACAATAATAGCTATAGAAGGTTTTTTATAGACATTTACTTCTGTTATACCTAATGATGTAAGAAAACCGATAGCTGCAGGAGTTAATCGTATTCCTTTTTTTAAAGCGATGCTGCCTTTTTTAACTTGCTCTCCTAATGGACGAATATTGTCGTTAATAGGAACAGAACCTTCAATTATTATTTTTGGTTTTTTTACAGTAACCTTTTCTTGCATAATCACGGCATTGGCACTATCGGGAACTGCAGCTCCAGTAAAAATACGTACTGCTTCACCAGTTTTTAAAATGGGATGATGACCATCGCCAGCCTTAACTTCATCCATAACAGTATATGAAGCATCATTATGTAGTGAGAGTGCATAGCCATCCATTGCGGATTGCCTGAAAGGAGGCATGTTTATTGGAGAATAAACGTCTTCAAATAACACGTAGCCACATGAGTCTAAAACGTTTTTGGATTCTTTTATATCTAATGGAATTATGTTTTTTCGTACAGCTTCAATAGCTTCTTCAACTGTAATCATTATTAGTTTCGTTATGTTTGTGCAAATATAACGAAACTAATTCTAATTAGATTCTAAAAATCTTTCTTTTTTGCTTTGTTTAGCATTCTGAAAACAGGTAAAATAACCCAAACGGAAAGCATAATAATTGAAACAATTAATCCGAAATTAGTTCCGAAGAATTTTTTGAAGACAGCTCCGGTATATCCCAATAATGCAGAGATATCCAACTTTAATAAGATTAGTGTTCTTGAAAGATCGATTGGATTTAACATTGTGCCAAAAAGAGATAATTTGTCTAAAGGATAATCTTCAAAAAGCACTAAAGACATTAAAAATAAACCATCGTAAATTACTGCTAAAAATAACCAAAGTAAGATGGCATAACCGAATCCTTTAATTTTATTTTCATTAGATAGAGCAATGTTAAAGGCTAATGCGGTAAAAATTAAGGTTAAGAATGTTCCGGTAATAAGGAGTAGTGAAAAATCCCAAATAGCATTAGATTTAAACAAACCATAAAACACAAACGGAAGTCCTAATCCTAAAATTAAACTCATAGAAAGCGATAGGGCAACACCCAAATATTGCCCTAAAAATATTGAAGAACGATTAAGAGGCTGTGCTAATAAAAGTTCGGTAAATTCTTTAGAATTATAGTAGTACATGACTCCAAAAATTGTTCCTATTAAAGGAACTAAAACAATAATAACATTCATTAAAGTTATAACTGCTTTCGATAAATCGGTATTAAGAAATAATAACACAATACCAAGTATTAAGTAAAAGGCGAAATACACATAGCTCCAGCGACTGCGCATTAAATCGTAAAAACTATATTTTAATATTTTAAGCATGATTATTAATTAATATTGATGCAATTGCATGTTCAAAATCTGGTTGATTGGTTTTTGTTTTAAGCTCATTTATACTTCCTTTAAAATAAATTTTCCCTTCTAAAATGAAAACTATCTCATCCGAAACCTCTTCAACAAAACTCATAATATGAGAGGTAATTATAAAGGTTTTACCTTTGGCCTTTTCAGATTGTATAAGTTCTTTTAATCGAATTAATGAGATCGGATCCAAACCTGTTGTAGGTTCATCAAGAATTATTAAAGGGCTATCAAACATAAACGTTAATACAATGTTTACTTTTTGCTTTGTTCCTCCAGAAAGGTTGCCCAATTTTTTATTTAAAAAGGGTTCTAATTTAAAGAGATTGATTAAGTGTTCATCTTCAAGAGTATTTCCACGCAAATCCTTTATCATTTTAATAAGCTCCTTTACCTTGAGGTTGCTGGGGAAATTTGCAATTTGTGGTAAATAATCAATTTTATTTCTATATGTCGAATTGTGTTTTATGTTTTTACCAAGTACAGTTAAAGTTCCTTTATTAGGAATAACCATCCCTAAAATTGATTTAATAAGTGTCGTTTTTCCTGAACCATTTGGCCCTAAAATAGCAAAAATACCTCCTTCATTAATATTGAGATCAATACCACTTAATACAATATTTTTGTTGAATTTTTTATGTAAATTTTCAATGATTACCATTCTATTTTTTTTATTGAAGGATGATTATCTAACAGGTTATCTGGTGTAAACACAGGTGATACTCTTTCAGAAAAATCTATAATATCTATAAATAAACTACGTAGCAATATAATAGTTTCCGGGGTGCGATTTACAATGTAAGAAAACAATTTAACTGGTCTGTATGGCACATCGCCAATGCCATCTTTGTCTAAATCGTAACCTGAATAATTGCTCCAGTAATTATTATCAAATTCGTTATCGTTTAGTTTACTATTATAAGAAATATCAAATGAATTGTACAAAAAATTATTGCTTAAAAACTTATTGGCATAACAAGCCCCACGTACTTTCATCGCCCAACCATTTCTAATAAAATTATTGTTTTTATAATTAATTCTGTTTGTGCCTTCAATATTAATTCCAATGGTGTTCTCTTCAAAAATATTACCTATTATTTCAGCATCGTTTATTTCTTTTAAAAGCAAACCATAAGATGCGGAGCCCCAATTTTCTTTAAAAATGTTATTGAGCATCGTTATTTTTTTTGAAAACATAACTGCAACCCCAGCTCCATTATTTTCAAAGGTATTGTCTTGATAAATATCATCGTTTGAAAACATAAAATGCAAACCATAACGAATATTATTAGCACTTACATTGTTTTTTATTAAACAGTTATTAGAAAACTCGAGGTAAATACCATCTCGAACATGCTCAATATAATTATGTTCTATTTCAATGTTTTGACTATACCATAATTGAATGCCATTACCTGAATTATATTCTTCCACAGCATTTCCGATTATTTTGTTATGATATACTTTTCCATTTCGAGATTTTTCAAGATAAATTCCAAAAAATAACTTTTCTAAAACAACATTTTGAATGACGAAGTTTTTACTCTTCCTAACTCGTATTGCAGCATAATCTTCGGTATAGCTTGTTCCTACATTTATAACAAACAAACCATCAATGGTGACATTATCTGAAATTATAGTAATAATTTCTCCTTTGTTTTCACCATCAATTATCGGGTAATTAACTCCAATAATAGTTAATGGTTTATCTATTATAATATTGTATTCTTTATAAGTGCCTTTTTTTATTAAAATAGAATCGTAATCTTTTGAAATTGTAATAGCCTCTTTAATTTTTGAAATATTGCATGTACTACAAACCTCAATTGTATCAGCTTTTACATTTAAAACTGAAGCATAGAATATTATAATTAAAGAAATAATTATCTTTTTCATAAGCGCAAAGTACGATAAATAAATATTGAAGTTTATTTGTTTTTTAAATGTGTTAAAAGTTCATTCCAGGTATAGATTTCGCCACTCTTCTCTGCTTGAACTTTAATAGCATCTTCTTTGTTTTTAAATGCAGACAAAAAAGCGCCCATTGGGCTTGGAACATTCTCACTTATTAAAAACGTTGCTTTAGTTGCATCAATTAATTCTTCAGGATTTGAATAGTTATTTGATAAGTATAATTTTACTATAGAAATATCAAATTCGTCTAAAAAATTAATCATACATTCTGTAGCATCAAACTTATATACTTTCCCTTTTTTGGTAACTATTTCGGCAGCATGAAGTTTGTCTACAATTGTCATTTTACAAAAATGACATCCATCCTGGCCATATTCAATAGGCTGTGGTCCTACGCTACAACCAAGCATGATAAATAGTGCAACAAATGCAGTAAGTTTTTTTAGTGTTTTACTCATGCCACCTAAATTTTTAAGGGGTTCGTGAAAATGCTTAATATTTTTCATTTTAGTGTTTTAAAGATGTATTGTTACTAAGTAGCAATACTCTTTCGTTCTTTTTTACCAATAAAATAAGAAAGTAATGATAATCCTATTCCTAAAGCT
>JAGLKH010000053.1 GCA_023141985.1 Flavobacteriaceae bacterium
CCTTTTGAATTGATGGATTTTATAGGGAACGATATTAATTATACAGTGACCAAAACTGTTTTTAAAACATTTTATTACGACTCAAGATTCAGGCCTTCATTTACGCAACAGCGATTAGCTGAAGCAGGATATTTAGGACGAAAAACAGGGAAGGGTTATTATGATTATGATGAAAACGGCAAAATAGATACAAGTTGTCATCCTGAGCCTGACGAAGGATCTATAGATAAAGAATTGGCACAAACTATTTTCAATCGTGTTTTAGTAATGCTCATTAATGAAGCTGCTGATGCTTTGTTTTGGAATATTGCTTCTGCTGAAGATATTGATAAAGCGATGACAAAAGGAGTAAATTACCCTAAAGGACTTTTAGCTTGGGCCGACGAAAAAGGCATCGATTGGTGTGTCGAAAAAATTGATGATCTATATAATGAGTATCACGAAGAAAGATATAGATGTAGCCCATTATTACGTAAAATGAAAAGAGAAAACAAAAAGTTTTTGAGTTAATTAGTTTTTGAGTTTATGAAGAGTAACTATTATTTTAAGTTTGAAGAGTTAAAAATTTACCAAAAAGCAATTCAATTTGGAGAATCTGTGAATGTTCAAATAAATAATTTTCCAAAAGAAGAAACATATAGATTAGCTTCACAATTTATTCGAGCAGCTGATTCTATAGCGTTAAATATAGCAGAAGGTTCAGCAAGTTCTGATGCAAATTTCAACAGATACCTTCAAATGGCTTGGGATAGTGCTCATGAGTGTGTAGTTTGTAGCACAAAAGCTAAATTGAGAGAATTCATTTCTAAAATCCAAGATGAAGAAAATAGAAAAGCAATTACAGAACTTTCAAAAATGATAACTTCTTATAAAAATTATTTAAAGAAAAAATTAAACAATAAAAACTAAACGACTCATAAACTCATGAACCCATCTGCAATTCCACATAAAATGTTAAGCCTTGATGCATTTAGTTCATGGTTAGGTATTGAAATATTAGAATGTGAAATTGGACGTTGTAAAGTAGGTTTGACCGTAAGAAAAGAAATGCTAAATAGTATGGGAAAAGCGCATGGAGGGATTAGTTATTCATTAGCTGATGTTGCCTTTGGGTTTGCTGCTAATACTCATGGTAAATATGCTGTTTCAATTGAAACATCTATTAATCATATTGAAGCAATTGATGAAGGAGATTATCTTGTTGCAGAATCTGTAATTGAAAAAGTGAATAATAAATTGGGGTTTAATATCATTGAAGTTAAAAGAGGAAAAGAATTAGTAGCCCTTTTTAAAGGAGTTGTCTATAGAACCTCAAAAGATTGGAAATAAAAATATATAATTAATAACTAAATAAATCCTTCCCTTTTGAAGGGAAGGTGTCCGAAGGACGGAAGGGTTAAATAAATATGAAAGAAGCATATATTATAGATGGAATAAGAACTCCAATAGGAAACTATAAAGGCACATTATCAACTGTACGTACTGACGATTTAGCTGCATTAGTCATTAAAGAATTGGTAGCACGAAATCCAAATATTCCAAAAGAAGCTTATGATGATGTTATTATAGGCTGTGCTAATCAGGCAGGTGAAGATAATCGTAATGTTGCAAGAATGGCTTTATTACTTGCAGGATTGCCTTTTTCAGTCCCGGGAGAAACCGTTAATCGTTTATGTAGTTCTGGATTATCGGCTATCATTCATGCAAATAGAGCCATAAAAGCCGGTGATGGAGATCTTTTCATTTCAGGAGGTATAGAAAACATGACACGTGGGCCATACGTTATTGCAAAATCATCAAGCGCATTTGGTAATGACTCTAAAATGTACGATTCCAGTTTTGGATGGCGTTTTATCAACCCGAGAATGCAGAAGTTATATGGAACAGATGGTATGGGAAATACTGCCGAAAATCTAGTCTCGACATATAATATTTCTCGCGAAGATCAAGATGCATTTGCGTATTGGAGCCAAATGAAAGCAGCAAAAGCTCAAGAAAATGGTCGTTTAGCAAAAGAGATTGTTACTGTGGAGATTCCACAACGCAAGAAAGATCCTATACAATTTTCAAAAGATGAGTTTGTAAAACCTACAACAACAAAAGAAGTATTAGCAAAATTACGA
>JAGLKH010000530.1 GCA_023141985.1 Flavobacteriaceae bacterium
ACCAGCTTCCACCAGCGCCACCACCAGAAAAACCACCTCCGCCAAAGCCACCACCAAAACCGCCGCCGCCAAAGCTTCCGCCACCCGAGCTTCCAAAGCCACCCGAACTTTTACCCATTCTACTCAATATTATGGCATCTAAAACACTAAATCCTTTTGATCTATTGCCTTTATTGCCACCATTTCCACCACGTCTGTTTTTAGCAATGACAATTAAAATTATGATAAAGAGAAGAATAAAAATCATAATAGCCATAATTGGAAATTCATCACTACTATCAGATTGTCGAGTGCCTTGATATTCGCCCATCAAAACCTGAAAAATAGCGTCAACACCTTTATCTAATCCACTATAATAATCGCCTCGTTTAAATTCAGGAATAATAACAGATCTGGTAAGTTCGCCAACAATTCCAGCTGTGAGCTTATGTTCTACACCATAACCGGGAGAAATCCATATTTTACGGTCGTCTTCGGCTAATAAAATAAAAACACCATTATCTTCTTTAGCTTGACCAATTCCCCATTTTTGAGCCCATTTTGGTGTTAACAATCCTATGTTCTCTCCTTTAGTAGTACTAATTATAGCGACTACAATTTGTGTTGAAGTAGTGTCGGAATATGATATGAGTTTTTGTTCTAAACTATTTTTTTGATTAGTAGAAAGCAAATTTACATAATCGTAAACACTGGTTTGCTCATCAGGTATTTTTGGAATATCAAATTGCGCATTTGTAGCTTGAGAGCAAAGTAGAATGAATAACAGTATTTTACTAACTCTTTTATAAGCGTAAGAAAAACTTAAAATAAAATTTTTACTGCTAACTGAATACTGCATACTGTTTACTTAATTTTTTAGTCTTTTGAGATTTCGTTTGAAAGTTCATCGGTGTCATTATGTTCCCAAGGAAAATAGGTTTCTAAGGCTGTGCCAGCTTTTAAAACACCTTCGATAAGACCTTGTTTGAAATTTCCTGTTTTAAAATGCGATTGCATCACATCTTTTGTATGATCCCAAAAATCATTAGAAACTACATCGTTAATGCCTTTGTCACCATAAATAACAAAAGTTTTATCTTCTACAGCAACATAAATAAGAACACCATTTTGTAGTTTAGTATTATCCATTTTTAGGAAATGAAATACTTCCATAGCACGATTAATAGCATCAATTTTTGATGCTTTTTCAATATGAATACGAATTTCTCCTGAAGTGTTTTTTTCGGCATCTCGAATGGCTTCGATGATGTCTTGCTCTTCTTCTGTTGAAAGAAAATCTTCTATTTTAGACATGACTATTATTTAAAATCAAAATCAACATCCACTGGTTTTTCAGCTCCAGCTTCAGCATCAAAATAGGCTTTGTCATCGAAGTTAAAAAGTCCAGCTAAAATTGAATTCGGGAATTTTTTCACATGATTATTATAAGGCTTTATAGCTTCATTATAACGCGTTCTTGCTGTTTGTATAGTGTTTTCAGTACTCGTTAATTCATCTTGTAATTTCAAGAAGTTTTGATTGGCTTTTAATTCCGGATAGCGTTCAATAGTTACTAATAACCGAGACAAGGCGCTACTTAAACCACCTTGGGCTTGATTGAAAGCAGCTAATTGTTCGGGTGTAATATTTGAAGGATCTATGGTTGTTTTAGTAGCTTCAGATCGAGCTTTTATTACAGCTTCAAGAGTACTTTTTTCAAAATCGGCAGCGCCTTGAACTGTTTTTACAAGATTGCCAATTAAATCGTTTCTACGTTGGTAGGAGGTTTGAACATTCCCCCAAGCTTCGCTAACATTTTCGTTTAATTCTACGGCAGTATTATTAAATCCTACTGACCAATTATAACCAATAAGTACAATTGCAGCAATTATAATAACCGGAATGAGCCATTTTTTCATAATAAAATATTTTTAGTGGTTTGTGTCTTTTAATACTACTACTTATCAGTAGAAATTAATTAAAAAATGTTACAGTTGATTTTTAATTTTCGAAAGTTGATTTTTTATACCTTCTAATTTACTAATGATCTCAAAATTACTAAGCGATTTTTTCTTTTCTTCTTTGAGATGTGTTTTAGCACCATCAAGAGTGAAACCACGTTCTTTAACAAGATGGTAGATAAATTTAAGATTTTTAATATCTTCGGGAGTAAACTTACGGTTGCCTTTAGCATTCTTTTTAGGCTTTAAAACATCAAACTCTTTTTCCCAAAAACGTATTAATGAAGTATTAACACCAAAGGCATTAGCGACTTCGCCAATACCATAATATCTTTTTTCGGGTAATTCAATATGCATT
>JAGLKH010000531.1 GCA_023141985.1 Flavobacteriaceae bacterium
TTGGTTTCGTTTGGTGGCATGTACTGATTGGATTTTTCATTATGCACTATACTGCCGGTTTAATATTAAGTGTAGTTTTTCAATTGGCTCATGTCATGCCTAACACAAAAATGCCATTACCTGATAAAGATGGAGGCATGAAAAACACTTGGGCTATTCATCAGCTATTTACAACTTCAAATTTTGCGCCTAAAAGCTGGTTAGTTGGATTTTTTACCGGCGGATTAAACCATCAGGTAGAACATCATCTATATTCAAATATTAGTCATATTCACTATAAAAAAATAGCAAAAATTGTTAAAGAAACTGCTGCAGAATTTAGTTTGCCTTATAATGAATATAATACATTTTGGAAAGCTATCGCCGAACATTATAATCAATTAAAAGTCCTTGGGAAAAAGCCTAGTCTGGCATAAATAAATTTTGTAGCTCAATATTATTATAATTAAATGAATCAACTTTCCGACAGAATTTTAAACATGTCTACTTCTGCAACTTTAGCAATGGCTGCTAAAGCGAGAGAATTAAGAACAGAAGGAAAAGATATTATAGGTTTAAGTCTCGGTGAACCCGATTTTAATACGCCCGATTTTATTAAAGATGCCGCAATACAGGCTATTAAAGACGGTTACAATTCTTATACACCTGTTGATGGTTATGTAGAATTAAAGGAAGCCATCATCACTAAATTTAAACGTGATAATAATTTAACTTTCACATTACCACAAATTGTAGTCTCCACAGGTGCAAAGCAATCTCTTGCTAATATTGCATCAGTTATGTTAAATAAAGGGGACGAAGTTATTTTACCTTGCCCATATTGGGTAAGCTATAGTGATATCGTAAAACTTAATGAAGGTATTCCTGTAGAAGTAAAAACATCTATCGACACCGATTTTAAAATAACAGCTGAGCAATTGGAGGCTGCCATAACACCAAGAACAAAAATGCTATGGTTTAGTTCACCTTGTAATCCAAGTGGTTCTGTATATAGCAAAACCGAATTACGAGCATTGGCAGATGTATTACAGAACCATCCCAATATTTTTGTAGTTTCTGATGAGATTTACGAACATATCAATTTTGTTGGTGGTCATGAAAGTATGGCACAATTTGAAGATATGTACGATAGAACCATTACCGTAAATGGTGTATCCAAAGCTTTTGCAATGACAGGTTGGAGAATTGGATTTATTGGTGCTCCTTCTTGGATTGCTCGTGCTTGTAACAAAATGCAAGGACAAATAACAAGTGGCGCTAATTGTATTGCCCAACGTGCTGTTATTACTGCTATGGAAGCTGACCCAAGTAAAGTGCAATATATGGTAGATGAGTTTAAAAACCGTCGTGATTTAGTGCTAGAATTACTTAATGGTATTGAAGGATTTAAAACCAATATTCCAGAAGGTGCTTTTTATGTATTCCCAAATATTTCTTTTTACTTCGGAAAAACGTATAGAGGTACAACTATAAATAATGCGACCGACTTTTCTATGTATTTATTAGAACATGCTCTTGTAGCCACAGTTGCAGGAGATGCCTTCGGAAATCCGGATTGTATACGTATTTCTTATGCAGCTTCTCAAGACCAAATTATTGAAGCGATTAAACGTATAAAAGAAAGCTTAAACTAAAGCATATAATAAAGCAACTACAAAAACAGAAAGTTTTAAAATAGTCTCAATACTTGAAGTTAATTGGTATTGTCTGTGCTTTACAGATTGTTTAATACCAAATATAGATTTTGGGTTAGAATGAAAGAAATTTTCACTCGTTTCTTCTTTATAATTTGAGTTTAATAATCCTTCGTTTTTAAAAATAAAAGGTTCTTTTTTCTGTTTGGGTAAAGGCTCAATGTCTTGAAGTGTTAATACTAATTCCATTATTAATTTGTTTTAATTGATTTATACTATTAAGACGCTTCATAAATAAAAATGTTACAACATATATCTTGGTGATTATATAAAACAAATTGCGAAAATTGTAGAAAACTCATGGATACTGATATATTGAAAGTTTAGAAAATATCTAAAATAATTTTACTTTATTCAAGTATTTGTATAAAATCCTTTCCAATAATCGCTATAAAAATTAGAAGTTTCTAATAATTGCCGATGAGTACCAAAATTATTGGATTTTCCATCTTCCATTATATAGATTCTATCTGCAATATGCTTTAAAGAATGTAATCTGTGAGAAATAAAAATGATACTCAACTCTTTTTTAAGTTTATTGAGTAGTTCTAAAACAAACTGCTCCGTTTTTCTATCCATAGCAGAGGTAAATTCATCTAATAAAAGTAATTGTGGGTTTTTATAGAGCACTCTCATTAAAGCAATAATTTGTTTTTGCCCTCCCGATAAATTAATGCCTTCTTCGCCTAAAATAGTTGCATAACCTTGTGGTAATTCTGCTATAAATTTTTCAAAGCCATTATTTTTACAAAACTTCACAATA
>JAGLKH010000532.1 GCA_023141985.1 Flavobacteriaceae bacterium
GAAGATGGAACAGTTTCATTAGGTGTCACAAGTTTTTCAAAAGATGGGAAAACCTTAGCGTATAGTATCTCTGAAGGCGGAAGTGATTGGAGGAAAATTTTAGTTATGAATACAGAGACTAAAAAAATAATTGAAGATACTATTGTCGATATTAAGTTTAGTGGTATGTCGTGGTACAAAAATGAAGGCTTCTATTACTCAAGTTACGACAAACCAAAAGGAAGCGAACTTTCAGCTAAAACCGATCAACACAAAGTATATTATCATAAAATAGGAACAAGTCAAAAAGAAGATGTGCTAATTTTTGGCGGAACAGCCCGGGAAAAACATCGTTACATTTATGGGACAGTTACTGAAGACGATAAATATCTCATCATTGCGCCAAGAGTATCAACCTCTGGAAACAAACTATATATTAAAGATCTTTCAAAAGAAAATAGTCCTTTAATGCCAATACTTGAGCATACAGATAGTGACACCTATGTTATAGATAATGTTGGAAGTAAAGTATATTTAGTTACCAATTTAAATGCACCAAATCAAAAAATTGTAACAGTTGATGCTTCTAATCCTACTCCAGAAAATTGGGTTGATTTTATTCCAGAAACCGAATATGTGTTAAGCCCTTCAACTGGTGGAGGCTTTTTCTTTACAGAATATATGGTAGATGCTGTTTCTAAAGTGAAGCAATATGATTACGATGGAAACTTTGTTCGTGATATTGAATTGCCAGGAATTGGAAATGCAAATGGTTTTGGGGGTAAAAAAGAAGAAAAAGTAGATTATTATTCATTTACAAATTATAATACGCCTTCAAGCATTTATAAATATAATGTTGAAACAGGTAAATCCGAATTATACTGGAAACCTTCTATAGAGTTTAATAGTGATGAATACGAAAGTAAACAAGTGTTTTACAATTCTAAAGATGGAACAAAAATACCAATGATCATCACACACAAAAAAGGGATAGAGTTAAATGGAAAAAATCCTACTATTCTTTATGGTTATGGTGGCTTCAATATTAGCTTAAATCCTTCATTTAGCATAACAAATGCTGTTTGGATGGAACAAGGTGGTGTTTACGCTGTGCCTAATTTAAGAGGTGGCGGAGAATATGGAAAAGAATGGCATAAAGCGGGAACCAAATTGCAAAAACAAAATGTTTTTGATGACTTTATAGCTGCTGCCGAATATTTAATTGCAAACAATTATACTTCATCCGATTATCTGGCAATTCGAGGAGGCTCGAATGGTGGCTTATTGGTTGGTGCAACAATGACGCAGCGTCCGGATTTAATGAAAGTTGCATTACCAGCTGTTGGTGTTCTAGATATGCTACGCTATCATACCTTTACATCTGGAGCAGGTTGGGCTTATGATTATGGAACAGCCGAACAAAGCGAAGAAATGTTTAATTATTTAATAGGGTATTCTCCTGTGCATAATGTAAAAGAAGGTATGCAATATCCTGCAACTTTAGTAACTACAGGAGATCATGATGATCGCGTTGTACCAGCGCATAGTTTTAAATTTGCTGCAGAGTTACAGGGTAAGCAAACAGGAAAAAGTCCTGTTTTAATTAGAATAGAAACAGATGCAGGTCATGGTGCAGGAACTCCTGTAAGTAAAACCATTGAACAATATGCAGATATATTTGGGTTTACACTTTATAATATGGGATTTGATGTGTTGCCTAGCAAGACTAAAGAAAAAGTAAAAACCTGAGTTCGATTAAAAATTC
>JAGLKH010000533.1 GCA_023141985.1 Flavobacteriaceae bacterium
TGTGTTTTACATCTTGCGATTATTTCGATAAGAAAAAAGTGTATTCCGAAGATATTTTAAAAGAAGATCTGCAAACTTTCAACTGGAATGAAATAGATGAGTATCCTACATTTGAATCCTGCCAAACGTCTTTAACAAAAGCAGAAAGTAAACAATGTTTTGAAAGGACACTTACAACATTTATGATGTCTCAATTTGAAAAGAAAACGATTGTTGTTACACAGGATATTAATGATACAATAATCATTACATTTCAAATTTCTGAAAAAGGAAAATTAAGTGTCAAAGATATTATTAGTAGCGATTTAATTAAAGTACAAATTCCAAAAATAGACACTTTATTAATGGAAAGTCTAAAGGGTTTGCCACAAATATTTCCAGCAATAAAAAGAAGCCAACAGGTTAAAACCGAGTTTAAATTACCAGTAGTTATTAAAGTAAACTAAACCCATTATAAATTAAACTTATATCCTAGAGCAATATTGGTAGAAAAATTACCTTTATTGTCTAAAAGTAAAGCAAAAAGTTCGTTATAGGTTATTGTAATATAACTATTGGGAGAGACTCTAAAATCTGCCCCAACCCCAAAAATAAAAGGAGCATCAAAAGCATTTCCAGTATTTTCTTCTGTAATTATTTCGTCGAATTCATTTATAAAAGTAAAGGTGTTTTTAGAAAAATTATATGTTCCTACAGTAACATTCGCATAAAGATTAAATGCTTTAGCATTAATAAATCTAAATCTATAACCCAATGCTAATTGAGTCGTCGAATATTTAAATTTGTTATTATCTAAAACCTGTTTTATCTCAAAAAATAATGCATGTCTGGGTAAAATATTTCCTTCAAAGATTTCAATCTCAGCCCCAAATTGCGGATTTTTAATATTATCAGGATTATTAATAAATGGGCTATTTGTAATACCGCCAAAGACCAAAAGGCGTGTATTAATTACGGTTTCTTTTGTAGTTGAAATATAATTTGCGTCTTGAGAAGCATTATATTTATCTATAAAATTTCTTAAGCTATAAAGAGTGAGTTTTAATTTTTCAGTACTTAATCGACTCTCCTTTGTAAGATTATTTAAGGTTACTTTGTATTCTTCTTGAAATTTTTTGGTACTGCCTTTAGTGTTAACCAATTCAGTTATCGTGCCATCTTTTTTAACAAAATAGCGATACTCACGATCAAATATATTCCAGAGTAAATCAATAGTTCCATTGACTTCTGTTTTTAATTCAAAGGTTTCTCCATTAATGGTGTATTGTTTTTGTGCAGAAGCATAAAAACAAAAACCAACAAATAGTAATAAAAAAAATATCTTTTTCATCTGCAATAGATTTTGGGATAATTGTAAAGCTAAAAAAAATAAATGAACTTATTATTTTTTGAAAGCTCTATCCTTCCATTTAAATCCAAAAAACATTGAAGAGACAGCAATATAAACACTAAAAATAGGATATAGAAGGCTACTTAAAATATATGATATTGAGTTTAAATGCTGATTAAAAAAGCGAGCAGATTTGTAAATTAGAAATACATCTAAAAAGAATTTTGTAGTAAAAATAAAGATTAATAGCTCAAATCTTAAAGCACCAATTATTGTAAGAAAAAAAACAATAATAATTAGGGCATTCATGGATAGAATAATTAAACCTACTCGTTTGCCAAATGTATTATTGTAAGATACTGCTTTAGCCGCCCAACGTAAACGTTGCTGTACTAAATCTTTAATTGATGCTTGTGGTTTGGTAAATACTAAAGCCTTTTTGGATTTTAAATGCTTTATATTTTCAGGACAAGTTTGTAAGGCCTTTTCCATTAAAAAAATATCATCTCCACTTGCTATTTTAGTATTTCCTTCAAATCCATTAAGTCTTTTGAAAAGTTCTTTTTTATATGCCAGATTTGCTCCATTACACAAAAACGGTTTATTAATCCCAAATCCTGCAATTGTTGCACTTTGCAAGCTTAAAAAATCCAGTAATTGAAAGTGTTCAAAAAAGGTATTTCCAACAGAATATGTTACAGGAGCAATTATCATTTTTGGGCTTTTAGTTTGAATAAAAGCATCCAATGTTTTTAACCACTTTTCAGGAACTATACAATCAGCATCAGTAGTAACAATCCAATCATTTTTTGCAAAATGTATTGCTGTGGTAATGGCGTCTTTTTTAGGTGAATTGGAGATTCTTTTGTTATTAATAATCGTAATGTCACCTTGAGCGCAGTCGAAAG